>CP012388.1:3600000-3900000 GCA_001708385.1 Flavobacterium psychrophilum
TGGCGTAACACAATAACAATGCTTCCGGTAGTACGCTGTTGGCGTAAGTTAGGTAGCCTTCAAACCATTTCCAATCGGCATCTGCTTCGTGGCGGTACATTTGTACTAACCTGTCGGCAAACATTTTAATGTAGATAAGGGTATCTGCATCTTTAACCCTACGGTTAAAGTAATATAATCCTTTAATTACAAAAGCCATTGCTCTTGTAGAGTAGATATGTTTGGTAAGCGAAAGCGACCTTTGGAAAATGCCTGCTGCCTTAGCCGAAATTTCAAGTGGTAATATGTTGCTTAACGATACAATGTATCCTAAAGCCCACATAGCACGTCCTGAACTGTCTTCAAGGTTTTCGTTATTGTTTTGGGCAGTAAATTTCTTGTTTACATCTACATAGTTCATGAATCTTCCATCTGCCGACTGGCAAAACTCAATGTAGTCAAGATATATTTTTATGTATTTTAATACCGACTGGTCTTTGTAGCGTTTGTAGTGCTGACCCATAGCTATCATAGCCCTGGCATTATCGTCTATAGTATAACCCGATTCAAAATCCGGCCTGTTAAGCTTGCTGAACTGAAGCATACCAAAATCGGTAGTCATTTCTTTAATGTGGTTCAGGTTCACTTCAGGATTACGGTATTGTAATTTAATACCTCCCGCAGTTTTAGCTAAAAGTTTAGCATGGTTAACTGCTGAGTTCTCCCATGTGGTGTGTATGATTTTATGAAGGCCGTTAAGTACCATTGTATTCCTTAGTTCCGGATCAAATAATAAGGTGTTGATAGCAGCAGAAAGCTCTTCAGAATTTCCGAAGTCAAAAGTAATACCTGTTTCACCTGCCAGTACCTCTTTAGCGTGAGGGATGGGGGTAGAGATGATAGGGCAGCCACAGCTAAGTGCGTATGAGAACGTACCGCTTACAGCCTGGTTAGGATCTTTTGAAGTAAACAGGTAGATGTCTGTTAACTGAAGGTACTCCAGCAATTCTTTAAGATCTACATATTTATTGATGAATTTTACATTCTCTTCAAGTCCAAGTTCTGCAATTTTAGCAATAAGTGAATCGCGGTAAACCTCACCTTCGTTAAGTGCAACGGTAGGGTGAGTCTTACCAATTATAAGGAAAAGAACGTTAGGAGTTTTGTCAACTACTGTAGGCAGCGCTTCAAGCGTAGTCTCGATGCTTTTACCTGCACTAAGAAGTCCGAAGGTAGAAAGTATAGTCCTGCCTTCAAATCCGTATTTCTTTTTAAGTTCGTCTTTATCGGTATGTGCCACAAGGTGGGTACCGTGAGGTATAACTGTAATTTTTTCGCGGTCAACAATATAGTCGCGTACCAGGATGTCTGATGCATTGTTGGTCATTACAATTAGAGAGTCGGCACGGTTAAGGATGTGCTGAACGTTTGCACGAAGCTCATCGTTAGGGCCGGGAAGTACAGTATGGAAAACCACCGATAGCGGTTTTTGTACATTATCTATAAAAGAGTTAAAGTTAGCTACACTTTCGTGAACCAAACCAAACTCATGCTGTATAAGTACTATCTTAAGATTTTCATCTTCGTTGATAGCCTGTGCAAGGTTAGTGTACGATTGCGGATCTGATACATCAAGAACGTATTTTACAGCAGGGTCGGTATAAGTATGTTTTTCATTATTGTTTTCTAAAGCACATATTTTAATAGAGAAAGAATCTACATAATGATCGTTAAGCGCCTTGATTAAATCCTGCGAATAGGTTGCAATACCACATTGTCTTGGAGGAAATGTAGTTATTACCAGTATTTCCGGCAAAATAGTAGTTTCAAAATTTTGTGCTTGTACTCCAAGCTGTTCGATCAGGCTGTTATAGGGCTGGAATTTTTTTCCTGCATTTTTTCTGGTTTTCATGGCGCATTCCGGGTATTAAGTAATTTTTAGTCCTTCATTAAAATCAGTCTCATGTTAAACATTGAAAAAACCGGCCATAAGAAAGAGAACCGGTTTTTTAAAAATCTGTAGTGCGTGTATGCCTTATAGATAAAATTAGGCAGTAGCCTTATTTTTAAATTCTTTTTCAGCTTTGCGTTGCAGTTCGTTTAATTTTCCTTTAAAGTGGTCTTTAGCTTCCTGAACGTCTGCTGCATATTTTTTTCCTGCTCTTTTACGTGCAATAACTACTGCTGCTCCTGCTAAGACTGCTGCTCCTGCAGCGATACCTAGTATAAGTTTCTTATTTCTCATTATGGTGTAATTTAGGTTGTTGAATAAATCTTTGACTAAATTATATAATCCTTATTATGGAGGCAATCTGCTTAGTAAATATTTAACTCAATTAACAAAGCTTTGAGAATTTTAAATATTTATTAACGGATGTAGGAATATTTTTGAAAATAATGTAATCCTGAGAAATGGTATTATGTAAATGTAATTAAAAATAGTCTTTGTTGTTAAATTAGGGGTGTTATTGCGGATTTGGTAAAAAAATAAAATTTTAACCCCCTAAAAAAATAGGGGTGTTTAAAATTTGAAACATTTTTTTGTACATTTGCGCAGAATTTAATTCATAATTAACATTAAAAAATAAGTTTCATGTCAACATTTCGTTTTCAGGCACTACAACAAACCGCAAACAGAAAGACGGTTAAAGTAGAAGAACTAGACAAAAAGTCGATCATTTTTGGTAGTAATGTGTTTAACGACAAAGCAATGCGTCAGTTTTTGACGTCTGAAGCTTACCAGGCTGTGAAAAACGCAGTGCAGCACGGAACTAAAATAGACCGTAAACTGGCAGATTATATTGCTATGGGTATGAAAGAGTGGGCACTTTCTAAAGGTGTTACTCATTATACACACTGGTTTCAGCCACTTACAGGTACAACGGCAGAAAAACACGATGCTTTCTTTGAAACGTCTTATGATGGCAGCGACCCGGTTGAAAAATTCGGTGGTAGCCAGTTAGTACAACAAGAGCCGGATGCATCAAGTTTCCCTAACGGTGGAATCAGGAATACATTCGAAGCTCGTGGATATACAGCTTGGGACCCTACATCGCCTGCATTTATTTATGGTACTACACTTTGCATACCTACAGTATTTATATCATACACAGGTGAGGCACTGGATTATAAAACGCCTCTATTAAGAGCACTTAACGCTATTGACGAAGCTGCAACAGATGTTTGCCGTTATTTCGACAAAAACGTTAAGAAAGTAACTGCAACCCTTGGATGGGAGCAGGAATACTTCCTTGTAGATTCAGCACTTGCTAACTCAAGACCTGACATCACACTAACAGGGCGTACACTACTTGGACACACATCGGCTAAAGGCCAACAGTTAGAAGACCACTATTTTGGTTCTATACCAACACGTGCTCTTAACTATATGAGAGATCTTGAAAACGAATGTATGCTTCTTGGTATACCGGTAAAAACCCGTCACAACGAGGTTGCACCTAACCAGTTTGAGCTTGCACCAATTTTTGAGGAAACTAACCTTGCGGTAGACCACAACTCTTTACTAATGGACATTATGCAAAAAGTTGCAGAACGCCATGACTTTAAAGTACTTTTCCACGAAAAGCCATTTAAAGGAGTAAACGGTTCTGGTAAGCATAACAACTGGTCGCTTGCTACAGATACAGGAGTTAACCTTCTTGGACCTGGTAAGACACCAATGAGCAACCTGCAGTTCCTTACGTTCTTCATTAACACTATTAAAGCAGTGTATACTAACGAAGAGCTAATGAGAGCTTCTATTGCTACAGCAACAAACGATCACAGGCTGGGTGCTAACGAGGCTCCTCCTGCAATTATATCGGTATTCATCGGACAGCAGCTTACTAAAGTTCTTGAAGAGCTTGAAGGCGTTTCTAAAGGAAAACTTTCTCCTGAAGAGAAAACAGACCTTAAGCTTAACGTAGTTGGTAAACTTCCGGATGTATTACTTGATAACACAGACAGAAACAGAACTTCTCCGTTTGCCTTTACAGGAAACAAATTTGAGTTCCGTGCTGTAGGTTCAAGTGCAAACTGTGCTAACGCAATGACTATTGTTAACTCAATCGTTGCTAAGCAACTTAAAGACTTCAAAAAAGCAGTTGATGCGCTTATAGAAGAAAAAGAAATGAAAAAAGACGATGCTATCTTTAACGTACTTAGAGAGTACATTAAAGAAACTAAAGCAATTCTTTTTGAAGGTGACGGTTATAGCGATGCATGGGAGCAGGAAGCTGCAAAACGTGGATTAAGTAACTTTAAAACTACACCATCTGCGCTTAAAGCTAAAGTATCTGCACAATCACTTTCATTATTCGAAGAACTTGGAGTAATGAACCACGTTGAGGCAGAAGCACGTTACGAAATTGAACTTGAAGAGTACACTAAAAAAATACAGATAGAAGGCCGTGTGCTGGGTGATATCGCAAGAAACCACGTAGTTCCAACTGCTATCCGTTACCAGAATATACTTATTGAGAACGTAAAAGGTCTTAAAGAAATTTTTGGCAGTGAGTTTGAAACTGTAGGTAGAGAGCAAATTA
The DNA here is from genome assembly GCA_001708385.1 of Flavobacterium psychrophilum. Lineage (NCBI taxonomy): Bacteria > Pseudomonadati > Bacteroidota > Flavobacteriia > Flavobacteriales > Flavobacteriaceae > Flavobacterium > Flavobacterium psychrophilum. The sequence continues at coordinate 3,604,524 of CP012388.1, forward strand.
TACTTATCAAGGAAATTTCAGGACACATTGCAGCGATCAACTCTCAGGTTGAAGAAATGACAGAAGCACGTAAAAAAGCTAACGCACTTACAACTGCAGAAGAGCAGGCACATGCTTACTGTGATACAGTGAAACCATATTTTGACACGATCAGGGAACATGCTGATAAGCTTGAGCTTCTTGTAGACGATGAGATCTGGACACTTACTAAATACAGGGAATTATTATTTACACGATAATCTTTTCATAGCAATTATTTTGAGTAAGCCCCATACGAAAGTGTGGGGCTTTTTCTTTTTCCTCTCCAATCATCACTTTTTAAAGGGGAGGGCGGGTGAATACTTTCGCAAAAGTTTGAGTGGCATTCTGGATGATTCCTCTCTCCTTTGGAGAGGGGTTAGGGGTGAGGCCTGAAAAGTGTTAGATTTGAGTACAAAATAAATTAGTAGATTTATCCGTTATACTAAAAACCTTACAGATGAAGTTACTACTACCTGCTATACTTTTATTATGCCTCCCGGCAAATGCACAGCAACAATTTACAGTGTATTTTGATTTCAACCAGGCAATAACAAACCGCGATGTATCGCAATGGATGGCAGCAAACCCAAATGCGCGCATACAAAAAATTTACGGCTATACCGATAAGAGTGGTAGTGAAAGCTATAATCAGGAATTGTCCGAAAGACGTGCCGGTTACATTTATGAGCGCTTAAAAGGCGCAGGTATTGTTTTGGATGATGTTGAGCAGAAAGGTTTCGGCGAAAGCCAAAGCACTAAAAATCGTAATGCTAATGACCGCAAGGTGGTAGTGTATTATACATCGCCTCAAATATCCGAACCAATGGTACTGCGTACTGATTTGGCAATAAGATGATAACCGCTAACAAGGGAGATAAGGTTGTGCTTAAAGGTGTTCATTTTAGAGGTGGTACCGCTTACATCTTGAAAGAATCAGGTTCAGCATTAAATGAACTGTATTTAATAATGCGGGACAATCCTGAATTAAAGATAGATATACAAGGGCATATTTGTTGCGAACCCGATGATATAGATAACCTTTCAGAGAAAAGGGCTGTAGAGATTTTCCTGTACCTAAAAAATAATGGTATTAAAGAAGACCGTATGGGAGTGAAGGGTTTTGGCAGCACCCGGCCGGTATACAAGTTACCTGAAAAGAACCAAAATGAGATGCAGGCTAACCGAAGGGTGGAAATTGAGATTGTAGAGAAGTAATGTAACGTTTGTGTAATTGTTAATGTTCGGTAGTGCACTTAGATAATAAATTAGTGTAATTAGTGACTAAAAAATATGCTATGAAACAAACTGTATTATTTCTTTTACTATGCCTTTCGGCGAATGCCCAGCAAAAATTCACTGTGTATTTTGATTTTGATATTGCTGAAACCAACACAACTTCAGGTCAAAACCTATCGCAATGGATTGTCGATAATCCTGATGCGCAAATACAAAAGATATATGGCTATACAGATAAAACGGGTTATGCCATTTACAATCAGGATCTTTCTGAAAGGCGAGCATCCTATGTGTATGGTCAGTTGAAAGCTGCCGGCTTAGATCAGGATAATATCGAGGAAAAAGGTTTCGGTGAAAGCCAGTCAACGGCAAATTATAATGCAAAAGACCGTAAAGTGGTTGTGTATTATACAAAGGTCATCCCGGTAGTTCCGGTGGAATCTGATCTTGGCAAAAAGATAACCGATTCGAACATTGGTGACAAGATAAAGCTTAAGGATATGAACTTCTATAATAATATGGATGTTATGCTGCCAACGTCGAGGCCTGTATTAGAAGACCTGTTGGGTATACTAAAACGCAGGCCTACACTTAAAATACAAATTCAGGGGCACGTATGTTGCCAGAAAGAAGAACCAACAAGAATATCAGAGAAGCGAGCTGTAGCAGTATACAACTATCTTATCAGAAACGGAATTGATGCCACAAGGCTGTCGTATACCTCCTTTGGTGCTAGCAACCCTATTTATCCGTTACCTGAGAAATCAGAGGCAGAAAAGGTGGCCAACCGCAGAGTAGAGATAGAAATTATTGCGAAGTAATCTATAGTTAGATATATTATATGAAAAATTACATATTTGTTTTATTATTATCGTGTTTTACAATGTATGCTCAGGGCGATGCAGAAATAGATACAATAGAACAACGTTACGACCTTGATGAACTTACTATTAGCGGTAAAGCAAAATTGAAATCAGGCGATAAGATAGTTCTTAATAATCTTAATTTTAAAGGGGGGTACAACAACCTTGCTTACAGAGTTGGAACCTGTTTTGCAGGATCTGCTGAAGATTATGCAGGATAACCTTAAACTAAAAATACAGGTGCAGGGGCATATTTGCTGTCAGGAGGATGAAGAACACGAGATATCGTGAGCAAGGGCGCGTTTGGTGTGGCGTTACCTTAAGAAGAACGGAATTGCAAAGGATAGGATATCTCATAAAGATTTTGGAGGTACTTGTCCGCTTTATGCCATGCCTGAAGCTACGGATGAAGAGCGTGAGCTGAACAGACGTGTAGAAATAGAAATCATTAAAAGTTAACCAATCATGAGGAGATGTATTTTGTTTATCGCTTTGTTGTCCTGCTTTATGGGTTTTGCTCAGGACGATGCCAAAATGGATGCTATAGCCCAGCGTTATAATCTCGATGAGCTTACTATTAGTGGAAAAGTGAAACTTAAGAAAGGTGACAAGATCAGGCTGGATAACCTTAACTTTTTTGGAGGCACGGCAAATCTGCTTCCCGGGTCGGAGCCCGTACTAAAGGAACTACTGAAAATTATGGGTGATAATCCTAATCTTATGATCCAGATCCAGGGGCACATATGCTGCTATGATGAGGGGTGGAATCAGGTGTCCAGCTCCCGCGCTCAGTTTGTATGGGATTACCTGAAACGAAATGGCATTAATAAAAAACGTATTTCGTACAAAGATATGGGAGGGAAGAATCCTATTTACCCCATTCCTGAAGCAACCGAAGCCCAACGCGAATATAATCGCCGCGTAGAATTTGAAGTTATTTCTAACGGCGATTAATGTAACTGTATAGTGTGTCATGCTTACGAAGGAAGAATCAAATACAGTTTCGTAGATTGTTTTGTAATCTTATGTCATTGCGAGCGTAGTGAAACGGAAACAGGCAATCTCAGTCAAAAGCTTCTTTAAAGTATGATGTAACATAGTAATTGCTACGTTAGTAAATTATCCTATTGTTATACTGAGAAAAATAATAAATACTTATTTTCGTTCTATAAACAAACCATAACCATGAAAAACCTGTTTCCTATTATTTTGTTCTCTTTGCTTTGTAGTATTTCTATGAAGGCGCAGGAGCAATTCTCTTTATATTTTGACACCAATAAATTCGAACTTAAAAAAGGTGAACCCCAAAGGCTGGAAAGCTGGTTGGCTGCTAATAAAAACTCAAAGATTTTAGCTATTAACGGCTATACCGACGAAGACGGAAGCATTGGCATGAACGACACGCTTGCCCAGCGCAGGGTAAGCCATGTATTCGGACTTATAAAAAACAGGGTTAGGATCCGTGACGATTTCAAGACAAGGAGTTTTGGGAAACTGCACAAGCATTCGCCGAATAAGGCGGAAAACCGTAAGGTAACTATCTATTATCTTTTAGAGAAAAACCTTGAGAAAGAGAACGAGATATTAGGTATTACTGAAAGTGCGCCTAAGCCTGTAGTGAAAGAAGGGCCCCTAGTTTATCCGTCATCTGTTAGAGTTATGGGGCCAAAAGGTGAAGAAGAACTAAAGCTTAATGTTGCTTTTATGGAGAAACTAGGAACAGCAAAACCAGGCGAAAAACTAAGAATAGACAACCTGAATTTCTTTGAAAATAGCTACGGCATAATGCCTGATTCCAGGCCTAAATTATTTGAGTTGCTGGAAACAATGCGACTGCATCCATCACTTAAAATTAAGCTTCAGGGACATGTATGCTGCATGAAAGCAGACCGTCAGGATCTGTCTACGCAAAGGGCTAAGGCAGTTATGCTTTTCCTTAACAAACAGGGTATCGATAAAAGCCGCCTTTCATTTGAAGGTTTCGGTGTAAGCCAGCCAGTTTATGCTATTCCTGAAAAAACAGCCGAGGAACGCGAAGCCAACCGTAGGGTAGAAGTGCTTATTGTAGCGAATAATTAATTTGTTGTACAATAGTAACAAAACAGCCCTGATCCTCTTTTAAGATCAGGGCTGTTTTGCTTTGATATATAAATCAATTGATTTCGGTATGCACGGTAACATAAACCGTATAGTTAATTAGTTGCCCACTGGAACGCACGCCACGTACTTCAAGTCCTTTATTGAAGGTTTGGAGTCCGAAAGCATCTTCGGTATTCCCTCCCGGTTCAGAAGGGCTGCTGTTGGTTTCTATATAAATGATCTTACCAGATTTTGTTCCTGCTGCTTTCGCAAGGCGTTTGGTGGTTTCTACAGCATCGGCAACCGCAATTTCCTGCGCCTGTTTTATAAATGACGCGCCTTCGGTATGAAAATAAGACACTTTCTGGATTTCGTATATCTTGGTTTTCATAATATCTTCGGTAAAATTCTGCATAACATTCAGATCGGTCAGCGTGAAGATAACCGTCTGAGCCGACTCAAACCCTACAAACACATCCTTCTTTGCCTGATTGCTCCAACGCATTGTTTTGTCGGTAGACAGTAAACTGGTTTTAATGCCTGTGGTATCGGCCGCATATTTTTTTACAACGGCCAGTACTTCTTTGGTTACCCTCTGGTTTTCGTTAATGGCTTCTTTAAGCGTTGGCTTAACGAATTTCAGCGCAAGCGTAATTTGCGCCGCATTAGGAAAAGCAGTTACATTGCCTACTCCCATAACGCTGATTTTTGGATCTGACTTCTGTGCGAAAACCGATACGCATGCCAATAGCATGACCGATAGTAAAGTGATTTTTAGTTTCATGATTTTGATTGTTGGTTTAAGCGAAAGTACAATGTATTAAAATTCTGATAGTATTGTATTAACTTAATTTTAAGACAGCTACTTTGCTTAAGGCTTTGGTAATGGTTAAATTTGGGTTATATACAAAAAACACTATTATGAATACAACACGACGGGGGTTTCTTGCTACGGCAACTAAAGGAGTTGCAGCGGCTTCGGTAGCACCATTGCTGTTCTCATCGCTTGGTGAGCCTCTGTATGCAGGAAATACCGAACCCACAACATCTTCAACGATACCAGATATGCAGCCTGAAAATTTAGAAGCTAATAAAGATCATTATCGTATTCCTCATAAAATAGGGATGGGCGGCGTTGCTCTGGGCAATGCCTTTTTTGAAACGACCGACCAACAGGCGTACGATACAATGAAGGCTGCCTGGGATGCAGGAATCCGTTATTTTGATACCTCTCCGTGGTATGGGCTTGGACTTAGCGAAAGGCGTATAGGACATTTTTTACGCGATAAAGACAAGAAGGACTATGTTATTTCAACAAAGGTCGGTCGGCTTACGTATCCTGATGCTTCCTTTAAACACGATATGTGGAAAGGCAGGCTGAACTTTAATTATAAATACGACTATACTGCCGATGGCGTTCGCCGAAGTGTAGAAGACAGCCTTCAGCGTTTGGGAATCCCTGCATTAGATGTTGTTTTTATACACGATCTCTCGCCCGATAATAAAGACCTTGGTGACAAATGGGAAGATTACTTTAAGATTGCCCAGAACGGTGCTATGAAAGAGCTGACCAAAATGCGTGAGGAAGGTTTGATCAAGGGTTGGGGACTTGGAGTAAATACTATTGCTCCTGCGCTTAAAACCCTTGAAGTTGCCGATCCCGATGTTTTCCTTTCGGCTACAAAATACTCGCTTATATACCATAAAGACGCGTTGAACCAGTTATTTCCTGCATGTGAAAAACGTGGGGTATCAATCGTTTCAGGTGCGCCGTTAAATGCAGGTTTCCTGGCAGGAGTAGATCGTTACCATTATGATGGCAAACTTCCGAAGGAACATGTTGCCAAAAGAGAAAAACTAAGAAACTTAGCCAAAGACCATAAAGTCGACCTTCGTACTGCTGCACTTCAGTTTACGGTTGCGCCAAAGGTCATGGCTTCTACCATTCCCGGAGCACGTTCGCCAAAACAGGTGCAGGAAAACGCCGAATCTATGAAAGTAAAAATCCCTGCCGATTTCTGGAAAGAACTTAAAAAGGAAAAACTGATCGAGGAAAATGCGCCGGTCTAATTAGTTATTACAATTAGCCCATTGGTCGCACAGCGTTCGCGATGCCCCCCGGGTGTGCCTTCGTAGATATTGGCTGTTAACTTCTAATTAGAATAGAAAAAGAGAAATAAATGTATCGTCCTGTAATAAGTCAACTTTTCTATCGACTTATTACAGGACGATACAGACTTTTACTTACAAAAGTCTAATTCAATTAACATTTTTATTGGCAAAAACGGTTGAACGTCTGCCAGTATTTATCCTTGTAAATGGTGTAGCTAAGATCCCATACTCCCTGATATTGTTTTATAAGCGCATCAATCACCTTAGATGGTTTCCTGAATTCGTTGCAGGCAAAATATATCGTTCTGGTGTTGTCACCGGTTTCGCGGCCTACACTCAGGTAGCCATCGGAATCCTTTAGTTGCTCCAGCAAGGTGTCTTCAAAATTATTCAGTGCACTAAAATCATTCTGATGCGGCAGGCCTCCGCTTTCGTTTCCATCATAGCCAATTTCGATACGGGCAATCCATGGGTGGGAAGCTATACTGTCCCAATTGAGCAGCGTCGTATTGATAACCGCAACAACAGTATTGCCATTTTCTAACCGGCCTTCAAAAGTACTGTAGCCGTCATCTTCGGTATTGTGCCTGATGCCCTCGTATTTTTCAACAAATTCCTTCTCACGCCATATAAGATAGGCTTTCAGTTTTTCAATGGGAATCAGTTCTTTCTTAGCATGCCTTGTTGCGATAACCGATATGGCATCGATAGTCGTGGCAAAATTGATCTCTCCCAGGTAGTTATCCAAGAAGATATGGGTACCTAATATAATTGAGTCCTTATTGTCTTCGGTAAGGTTGTTGTGAACAACAGTAATATCAATTTCGTCAGGATGGTTTTCATCTTCATTAGGGTAGAAGGAAATAGTGTCACTTGAAAAATCGAAACCATCCATCTTTATACCGTGTGTGTGGATATCCATTGCAGGTTTAAGCGCGGTAAAACGCCACCTTTTAATAACGGGAGCAGCGGCAACAAGGTCTTCCGTAAAGGCAAAGTTCTTAATGTGGCCATCTGCTGTAATAACCAGTTCAGCAATATCATCGGTATACATGCCCGATAAGAAATAATAACCTTCGCGCAGTTCATTCAGCTTTGGAGACAGCTTATCATGAAAGTCATGGATGTTTTCTCCCGACTGTGTTATCTTATGAAACGCTTTTTCGTGCTGCTGAAACCAGTCCCAGAAATCGGCGTTAGTAGTTATTGGTGTTTCTTTTTTATTGAAGAGGTTATTGAAAAATCCCATTTAAAAGGTTTTGTGTGTGATTGGAATTTACAAATATATTATAATAGTGAATATTCTCCCGTTTGAGAACTTTTTTTGTGATTGAATATTGCCAGTGCTGTCTGTATCCTGCCCAAGGGAAGGCATCACTCAAATGTCTTAGGATGTGAATTTCATATTGTATTGATGCACTGATGTCGGGTTTTGGAGCGGAGAGGGGTTAGGATTTGTTATTGGCGGCATTCATAATCAAACACAATAAAAACCCACCAAATAATTGATACATTGTTACATTGTATAATTGCTGCATTAAACCTATCTTTGCCGTTCAAATTACAAACCCATATTTATGAGTTCTGATACCAGCAAACGTTACAGCCAAAGGGGAGTTTCTGCCTCTAAGGAAGACGTGCACAATGCCATTAAAAACATAGATAAAGGCTTATTCCCTAAGGCATTCTGCAAAATTGTGCCGGATTATCTTACAGGTGATAACGATTACTGCCTTATAATGCATGCCGACGGCGCAGGGACAAAATCATCCCTTGCCTACATGTACTGGAAGGAAACAGGCGATATTTCGGTATGGAAAGGTATCGCACAGGATGCGCTTATCATGAATATTGACGACCTGCTTTGTGTGGGTGCTGCCGATAATATTATGCTTTCGTCTACTATTGGGCGTAATAAAAGTGTTATTCCGGGCGAAGTGCTTTCGGCTATCATCAACGGTACCGAAGAGCTTATCGAAGAACTGAAATCGTTTGGTGTTACTATCCATTCTACGGGTGGTGAAACTGCTGATGTGGGCGACCTTGTTCGTACAATAATTGTAGATTCTACCGTAACAGCGCGAATGAAACGTGCCGATGTTATTGATAACGCTAACATTCAGCCGGGCGATGTTATCGTTGGGCTTGCTTCTTTCGGGGAGGCGTCTTACGAAAAAGGATACAACGGTGGTATGGGCAGTAACGGACTTACCTCTGCACGCCACGATGTGTTTGATAACTACCTTGCTAAATCATATCCTGAAAGTTATGATGCTTCGGTTCCTGCCGATCTGGTGTACTCAGGAAAAACAAAACTGACAGATGCTGTTGAAGGCAGCCCTATCGATGCGGGTAAACTTGTGCTTTCGCCAACACGTACGTATGCGCCTATCATCAAGAAAATACTTGAGAAATATACTCCTAAAGACATACACGGAATGGTACACTGCAGTGGTGGTGCTCAAACTAAAGTGCTTCACTTTGTAGATAACGTTCATGTAATTAAGGATAATCTTTTCCCTGTGCCTCCGCTATTTAAGCTAATTCAGGAGAATTCGGGTACCGATTGGAAAGAAATGTACCAGGTATTTAACTGTGGCCACCGTATGGAGGTTTACGTTCCTGAGAACATTGCACAGGATATTATTGCTATCTCTAAGTCGTTCAATGTTGATGCACAGATAGTAGGAAGGGTAGAAGCATCTGATAAAAAAGAATTGACCATTACCAGCGAATACGGTACTTTTAATTACTAATTCTCTACTTTATAGAATATACTAATCATCCGCCATTTGGCGGATTTTTTTATATATCACATTTATAGAGTTACACCCCTGTTTATTATATGTAAGCCTTTTAGGTTCGTGTGGTCCAAGAATAGAAGATTTTGAGTCTTCCCCTACTTTGGTGGGGTGTCCGCAGGGCGGGATGGTTAACTTAAGAAAGTGAACAGTTTAATTTGTGTTAATTAGTGTAATTCGCGGCTAAAACCTTAAATCATTCTTTGTAACTTTAAAACATGCAGCAATCTATCCCAATTAAAAAAAGAACCTTTCTTGATGCCCAGTGGCGCAAGCTGGTCATGATAAATTATGCGGTTGACCCTCAACTGCTAAAACCCTACATCCCGTTTGAAACCGAACTTGACCTTTGGAACGATACATGCTATGTAAGCCTTATTGGATTTATGTTTGTAGATACTAAAATGATGAGGTTACGGATTCCGTTTCATGTTAATTTCGAGGAGATTAACCTTCGTTTTTATGTGAAATACAAAGAGACCGAAGAATACAAAAGGGGAGTGGTGTTTATTAAGGAGATCGTCCACAAGCCATCGCTTACACTGGTTGCCAACCTGCTATACAATGAGAATTACGAAACCCTGAAAACGCGTCACTCATGGATTGAAGGCCATGACGACTTAACCGTAGAATATGGCTGGAAGAAAAAAGGGCAATGGCACACAATTAAGACTGTTACAGATAAAATTCCTGTTGATATTAAACCTGATAGTGAAGAAGAATTTATTACCGAACACTTCTGGGGCTATACAAAAATAACCGATTCTGTTACATCTGAATATGAAGTTGCACATCCGAGATGGCAAATCTATCCGGTTAGGGGTTACGAAGTGAATGTCGATTTTCAAACCACATACGGGTCCGATTTTGCTTTTTTGCAGGACGCGAAACCGGTATCGGTTTACCTGGCTGAAGGATCTGATATTATAGTGAAACAGGGAAGGAAAATTAAGGTGAAGAAGTAGGATTAATACAGATTGTGAATACTGCTTGTTTTGTGAGATTGCCACGCTCCGTTGCACTTCGCTCGCAATGACAGAAAAAAAGGCTCCCATTGCAATGGGAGCCTTTCTCAACTAAATAAGGAACTATAAATCGTTATTTATTTATTTATTTATGATCAGCTTGTGGATTTCTGAAGCGTTATCAGAAACGATCTGCATTACATAAGTACCTCCGGCAAAGCCGTTCATACCTATTTCTACATTCATTGTGCTGGTTGTCATTTGTTTTACCAGTTTACCAGTTGCAATTTCATAGATAGAAATGTTAGTATTGGCGTTATGGTTATTTGCAAGGTCTAACATAAACACTCCGTTAGAAGGGTTAGGATATACCATGCTTTTTGCAATTGCAAAATCTCCAGTGCTTGCTGTGCTACATACTTCCTGAGCTTCAAAAGCACCAATATCTCTTCTACCGTTAAATACAGCCATACCGTTTTGGTCATTGAAGTTATCATCAGGAGAACCCATATCTGCCGCAATGCTTGGGCAGCCTAACGTATGTACCGGAGTACCGTCTTCAACCTCTGCTAATGCATTTAATGAAACGAGGATAGGGGCTAGAGTGCTTCCTATAATATCATCATCTGTAGCTACAAACACATCGGCATCTACAAATGCAACAAGGTTAAAGCCGTTTGACGTAAATGAACCGTCTGCACCTAAAAGGTTAGCACCTGAGAGCGCGGTATTACTCGAAATAAGTGTGTTTTTCAGGTTAACTGTGTTAGTGCCTTCGTTAGAGATACCACCACCATTAATTGCTGAAGTATTTAATGCAATTGTATTTGCATTGATTGTAAGTGTGCTGTTGTTATAGATACCACCACCGTTGGTCAGCGAAGAGTTACCTGAAACCGTACTTGTAAGCATAGTAGTTGTCCCTCCGTTAAGGTGAAGTCCTCCACCGCGGCCTAATAGGCCTGATGCAGTATTTAATGATAGGGTAGAAGCCGCTACGTTTAATGTACCGCCTGTATTATAGATACCTCCACCACCGTCTGTCGCAGCAAGTCCTGTAGCTGTATTAGCTGCAATATGTACCCTTTCGATATCCATGATACCTGTACCAATCCATAGTCCGCCACCTTGTACAGCGGTGTTTCCGCTTACAATACTGTTGGTAATATTTACATTACCATTAGCAGTCATGTGTACCGCACCACCATAACCCGGAGTGTTACCTGCATTGTTACCTGTAAATGTTACATTGTCTATAGTTACAAATCCGGTATCACGGCCGTTGTCTTCAATAGCACCACCTGCACGAACCGAAGTATTTGCTGTGAACGTAGTATTCTCAATAGTTACTTTACCGCCAACATCATTTAATAAGCCGCCACCGCTTCCGGCAGCTCCTGTAGCTGTATTACCCGATATAACAACATCACCCGAAAGGTTAAGTGTTCCGCTAAGGTTGTAGATTCCTCCACCTCCCTGGTCTGCACCTGCGCCTGCCGCAGTATTATCTGCAATAACAGTTCCGCTGATTGTCATAGTACCTGATCCGTTCCATAAACCACCACCTTCAGCTCCGGCTTCGTTATCGCTAACTGTACCACCTGTAATAGTTACCATACCTGCACCTGTTACGTGAAGGCCGCCCCCATTACCTGGAGAAGTATTTGTTGTATTTCCATCAAGAGTAACATCTGTAAGCTTTACAAAACCATTAGCACCACCATTATCTTCGATGCCACCACCTGCACGGTTTGAGACATTTGCTGTAATCGATGCACCGTTGATAGTTACTTTGCCACCCACATCGTTAAGGATACCTCCACCGCTGCCTGCAGCGCCATCTGCAGTATTGCCTGTAATTTCTGTTTCGGCATCAATAGTAACAGTTCCGCTAAGATTGTAGATTCCTCCACCGCCCTGATCGGCAAGGTCGCCGCTTGCGGTATTGTTTGCAATTGCGGTACCTTCGATAGTCATAGTCCCGGAACCATTCCATAAACCGCCACCTTCTGCACCTGCTTCGTTACCGCTAACAGTACCTCCGGTAATTTCCACTACACCTGCGCCGGTAACGTGAAGTCCGCCGCCGTTACCCGGGTTTGTGTTCGTAGTATTTTCGTCGAGAGTAACATTAATAAGCGTTACAAAACCTGTAGCACCAGCGTTATCTTCTATACCACCACCTGCACGATTCGATATATTGCCTCTAATAAGAGCTCCATTAACTGTAAGTTTTCCACCTACATCGTTAAGGATACCGCCACCGCTACCTGAAGTTCCTGTAGCGTTATTATTTGTAATAGTAGTTTCAGCAAGTACATTTAATGTTCCGCTTTGGTTATAAATACCTCCACCACCTTGGTCTGCAGCTGCGCCACTCGCTGTATTTTCTGTAATAAGTGTACCTGTAATGGCCATAGTACCTGACCCATTCCATAAACCGCCGCCTTCAGAAGCTGCCGTGTTATTGCGGACAATACCACCATTAATAGTAGCATTGCTTGCGCCTGTAATATGAAGTCCACCACCATTACCAGGTGCAGCACCTGTAGTATTGCCTTCAAGTGTAGTTCCTTCAATTGTTACAGTTACAGCAGTAGCTGCATTCACCTCGATACCGCCACCTGCTCTTGTTGCAGAGTTTTCGGAAATTGTAGATCCGTTTACGTTTAATGTACCGCCCGTACTAACATGGATACCGCCGCCGCTGCCCGCTGCGCCATTAGCAGTGTTATTGCTAACTGTAGATACATTTAGCGTAAGCGTACCGTTAGCAAGGAAAATACCTCCACCGCCATTTGTAGCCGCAATACCAGTTGCAGTATTGTTGGAAATGGTAGAATTGTTAATCATTACAGTAGCACCTGATGCAGAAATGGCTCCGCCATTATCCAATGCAAAGCCATTTCTAAGTGTTACGCCATTAATAGTAACATCGCCGCTTGTAATGTTGAAAATCCTTGTCGTGCCGCCGCCACTAAAAGTAGTGTTAGCTGCGCCATTACCATTAATAATAATGTTTTTGTTAATGGTAACCTCGCTTAAAAGCGTAATCGTCGTTCCGTCCAGCGACGCATCAAAAAGAATAGCGCCATCGGCCGCAACGTCCAGCACGGCCTGCCTGAATGACCCTGCCCCGGCGTCGTTTGAGTTTGTTACAGTAACTTGTGCATTCGCCGAAAAGGCAAACAAAAACAATCCCGCAACCATCAATAGATAAGTAAATGTTTTTTTCATAGTAAAAAAATTGGTGTTAATTGTACATATCTAAGCTACGATGAAAAACTCTTAAAGGTTTTTTAATACATTAGTTAAATAAATCTTAATAAAATTATTTTTTAACGCGATCGCCTGTGGTTATTAGCATAATACAAAAAGACGTATCTTTGCTTTAACAAAAATTTATACTACTCTCTATGAAAATAAATTTAAAATTTGGTGTTGGCGAACTGCTTTTCGGCATGGCGGAGAAAGATGTGAAAGCAATTTTAGGCGAGCCAAGCAGGCAGTTTCAGGATGACGATAAAAATGTTATCTATGTTTATAACGATAAAAAGTTACGCCTTACCTTTTACCAAGATGAAGATTTCAGGTTGGGATATCTAATTATATCTAATCCTGCTTCTGAGCTTTTCGGATCTAAAGTTATTGGCGAAAGCTGGCCGGTTATAGAGGCTGCTGCCAAAGCAAACGGACTTAAAGATTTTGAAAAAGAAACATTTGATACGATAGATAACCAGTTCAACGAAAGTAACTGGATTATTTTTCAGACAGAATTTAATGAGGTTATCAAAATCGAGATGGGAGCTATCATTAATAAAGATGATGAGTTCGACTGGAAATTCTAATCTTAGTAGGTTATAAATAAAAAGAGGCTAATTGCCTCTTTTTGTTTTTATTCTATTTGATTTTGGGAGTGATTTTATAAGCGCATCTTCGGGCACCTGCCAGAATATGATCTATCCTTTCAATTACAGTATCTTCGCCAAGCACAGCCTGAAATGTGTTTAATTCTGCCTTGCAAAATCCAACGCAGGCCGCAGCAGCTGCACAGATGGGGCAGTGGTTCTCTAAAAGCATAAAGCCTTCTTCTTCTATAGCATAGTCTGCCATATAGCCTTCGCTGTCGCGTATAGCTACCAATATTTTTATCTTTTCTTCAATATTTGTAATTCCGGCTACAGCTGCTAGATATTTATTTTTAGCATCTATTCCGTTCGCTTCAATAACAGCATTCAGTGCATCTTCTCCTAAAAACTCACGTGTTTTTTCAATAAGTTTTACGGTAAGGTCGGCATGGGTATCGGGAAAGCGGGAGTTACCTAATGGTGTCAGCGCCCATACCTGCTGTGGACGGCCACGTCCTTTAGATACTGTAGTTGCTACAACCAAACCTTCTCCTGCAAGTTTTAGTAACTGAAAACGGGCACCTTCTGTAGTAACATTCATCGCAGCAGCAAGAGATATCAGGGTAGAAGGCCCCTTGGTTTTTAGTATCAGGATAGCGCGTTCATTATCGGGAAATTTTATTTGCATAATAAACAAAGTAAATATTTGGTTTATTATGCAAATGTAGTAATTTTGACCTGACATAAAAAAATAATATTATGATATATACTTTGCCAAAACTGCAGTATGCTTACGATGCGCTTGAGCCTTACATAGATGCAAAAACAATGGAGATTCATCACTCTAAACATCATCAGGCGTATGTAGATAACCTGAACAAGGCTATTGCTGAATTAGATATAGAAGACACAACACTGGAATATTTATTTAAACAGGCATCGGCCCTGCCGCCGGTAATACGAAATAATGGAGGCGGGCATTACAATCACAGCCTTTTCTGGAAGCTTATTACTCCGGGCGGAAATACCAATCCTGTTGGAAATCTTGCCAGTGCTATAAACGAAACTTTCGGATCGTTTACTAACTTTACCGAACAATTCACTGCGGCTTCAATGGGTAGGTTTGGTTCTGGTTGGGTTTGGCTATACCTGAATGAAGAAGGCGAGCTGGCAATTGGCACGACACCAAATCAGGATAATCCGCTAATGCTGCATACAACTATTAAAGGGCGCCCGGTATTGGCTCTCGATGTTTGGGAGCATGCTTATTACATTACGTATCAAAACAGGCGCGCTGACTATGTAAGCCAGTTTTGGAATATTATAAACTGGGATGTGGCTGAAGAGCTTTATAACGCTGCAAAGCAATAAATAAAATAGAGATGAAAGTATTACTATTTAACGGGGCAGGAGGAAGTGCTACTAGTACTGCTGGTACACTTACGGCTTTTCTAAGTGAAAAGATAGCTTCGCTTGGCGGGGAAGCTGTTGTATATTCTATTGATGATAATGATGTACCCTTGTTTAGTCCTTCTAAACAGCCGTCGGCGGCTTGTTACGAAATGGTAGATATCTTTACTCAGGCTGATGCACATATCTGGCTTACACCTTTATATCATGGAGGTATGACGGGTGCCATGAAAAATTGCCTGGACTGGCTGGAGCTGAGTGCTAAAAGTGAGAAACCCTATTTAACCGATAAAAAAGTCGGACTTGTTTGCTGGGCGGCTGGTGCCCAGGCAATGCAGGGTATTAATAATATGGATGCTGTTGCAAAGGCTTTACGAGGATGGACATTACCTTACAGCCTTCCTGTTATGCATAGTTCTTTGTTTACGCAGGAGAGAAAAGTATCGGAGGAGTATCAGCATAAATTTGACCTGTTGCTGAGTATGCTTTTAAAGTAGAATTAATTCTCATCATAAAAAAAGGGATTCCAAATTTTTGGAATCCCTTTTTGATTACTATATTTTCAGATTATTTTCCTGCCGGGGCAGTATCTGTCATTTCAAGTTCGAATATCAGGTTTGCGTTTGGCCCGATACCTGCACGTGGTGCGCCTCTTTCTCCGTAACCAAGGTGGCCAGGGATAAAGATAATAGCTTTGTCACCAAGGCCCATTTGCTCAATACCTTCAATAAAGCCCGGTATCATGCCTGTTTTTGTCCCTGCTGTAAAAGGAATCGGCGTGTAAAAACCAGCGGCATCTTTTTGAGGAATATAGTTGCCAAAAGCTTTTGCTACCGACACAATGCTTGAGTCAAACATTGTAGCAGTTCCGTTGTCAAGGAAACCAGAGTAATCAAGGAAAACTTTAGTACCTGCAACCGGTTTTTTACCAGAGCCTTTTTTAACGATAAAATATTGTAATCCGCTTGAAGTTTTAGGTGCATTCTTTTTAATATCTGCAAAGTAAGCTACTTTTTCAGCTTTGGTTTTAGCCAGTGCTTCGTTTGCCAGTTTTTGTTCGGCAGCAGCTTTTTGGTTGTGCTCTTTAAAAATTTTAGGCGCATCAAACTTTTTAGCGTCTTTACCTATACGTATAATTTTGATTGATTTAATCTCGTCGTTCTGCTCAATTGAGTTTACAACATCAATACCTTCTACAGTGTGTCCAAACACAGTGTGCATACCGTCAAGGTGCGGCGTCGGTACGTGTGTAATAAAGAACTGACTTCCGTTAGTACCTTTTCCTGCATTAGCCATAGAAAGGATACCCGGTTTGTCATGTTTAAGTTCAGGATCAAACTCATCGGCAAATTTGTAGCCCGGTCCGCCGGATCCATCGCCTTTAGGGTCTCCGCCCTGAATCATGAAATCTTTAATAACACGGTGCCATTTAAGTCCGTCATAAAAAGGTTTCCCTTTGTACTCCGGGCTAACCAGTTCGTTTTTGCCTTCGGCAAGCGAAATAAAGTTAGCTACAGTTAGCGGTGTTTTCTGGTACTCAAGTTGTACCACGATTTTACCTTTATTGGTTTCGATTTCTGCATAAATTCCATCGCCCAGTTTTACCGGTGGTGCAGTAGGGGTTGTGTTACATGAATAAAACAAAGCCACAAGGCTAAGGAAAAAACTTGTCATTGGTTTCATTTATATTTAATTAATTCTCTTTTATCTGGCTTTCCGGTTTAATATCGGTAAGCGTAACGGTGCATATAAGCGGCTGGTTAGTGCCAATTCTCTTGTTGTCGCCATGATAGCCAAAGCCCATGTGCGACGGGAACAGGAATGTTACCTTTTCGCCTTCATTCATAAGTTTGATGCCATCGCGAAGACCCATCATAATATTTTCTTTGTCAACGTGGTATACTTGTGGGCGAAGTTCTGTTTCGCTGTAGATAAGGTTACCTTTTATATCTTTGACCTCATAGTCAAAATAAGCAACATCGCCACGCTTCGGCCTGATACTATCAGTGGCGTTTTCTATCTCGTAGTGATACCAGTATCCTTTGTCAGATGCTATGTATTTAATATGAGGATTGCTCTTGATGATAGAGTCTATCTGCGATTCTTCGTTAGCTACAAGCTTTTTATTCCTCTTGATGGACTCTTTCATAAAAGTACCCGAACTGTGGGATAAAGGCCTTCTTGCCTGCTGTTGCGAGCAGGAGGTAAGCAGTATCCCTAAAAGGAAAATCGTTAGTACATATACCTTCTTCATTGTATCAGTCAATTTTTGTGTGCGCTAAAGTAGCAATAAATTTTTGTATGGTAGCTTCTAAACTTAAAGTAGAACGTCCACCGGCAGCATTTATGTGTCCACCGCCGCTAAAATGCTCACGGGCATACTGGTTAACATCAAAATCGCCTTTAGAGCGGAATGATATTTTTATAATGCCTTCGTCTTTATTTTCTGTAAAGAAAGCAGTGAAAACAATATCTTTCATGCCAAGCCCGTAATTTACAATACCCTCTGTGTCGCCTTTGCTATGCCCAAAGCTGTTTAGTTCTTCCTGGCTTAGCGTGGTGTATGAGGTTTTGTAGGCAGGCAATACTTTCATGTTCTGCAAAGCCCTTGCCAAAATTAAAATCCTGTTGTGCGAATGGTTATCAAACAGCAGGCTGTGTATAGTAGTATTGTCTATTCCTTTGTCTATAAACTCCGCAACAACCCTGTGTGTAGTACCTGTGGTTGATGGGTAACGAAAAGACCCTGAGTCGGTCACGATGCCTGTATAAAGACAAGTAGCGATAGTTTTATCAATAAGGTTGCCTTCGCCTAATCCGTTAATAAAATGATATATCATTTCGCAGGTAGAACCATACGAAGTGTCTGAAAATGTATAAATAGCATAGTCACCCGGTTTTTGGTGATGGTCTATCATTATAAAAGGTGCGGTAAGTTCCTTCAGTACGGCTTCCATCTGGTCGCCGGTACGGCTAAGTACATTAAAGTCAAGTGTAAAAATAAGCTCGGCATCCTTAAGTATTTTCGTAACGTGGTCTACTTCCTTTTCAAAAACCTTTACCGTTTCAGAAGACGGTAGCCAGGCAAGAAAATCGGGAAACTCGTTAGGAACAATAACTACAGGCTCATGGCCTTTAAGTTTAAGGTAATGGTATAGCCCCAGAGTAGATCCCATAGCATCGCCATCTGGGTTTCGGTGGGGTATTATAGCAATTCTTTTTGGAGAGGCCAGCAACTGCTTTACGCCATCAATATCTTCAGGTTTCATCATTTTGCGAATTTACATCTTTTTATTGTATAGCCAATTATAGTTTTTAGAGCTTAAAACTCTCAAATAAACGGCTCACATCAAAGTAGAATCCTTTAATGTCGTATGAGTTTTCGGCAAGGCTAAGGTAGTCATAACGATGTTCTATAAGTTCCTGTTCGCCGCCAAAACGGTAGCCCATTATGTCGAGGATCTCATATTCGTTTGTGGTAGAAATAACATAAAAGCTGTTTTCTTTGGTAGTGCCGTCTCCGGTGCTAAGTATAGCATCAATAATTATGGAGGCCTGTGTTTCTTCGGCACGGGCTTCGGCAAGTTTGCCAAGCTGCTTAAATGCAAAAATGCGAAACTCTTTTATGCGTATGCTAAACGGATAGTCTTTAAGCACCTTGGTAGAAACCTTAAGCAGTTTCTCCATAGTCTTACCATCTGTTTTTTGGCTCTGAAGGATCTCATTAAGATCTCCCTGAGAATCGGACATACTATAAGGAGCATAATTTTTCTGAAAAGAATAACCGTAATACAAATGCCTTTTTTCTTCAATGGTCATTGTGCTGTCGGCTTTGTTGTAGCGGTTTAAAAGGGTAGTAAAATAATAAGGGGACTTTTTATCCCCAACATTTTTTTCGATCTGTTTGTAATCCGGTTTAGAAAAATCTTCTGCCTGGCAAAAAGCCCCTGCGGAGCATAGCAGGAACAGAAGTGAAAAAAAATGCTTCATTAAATATTGAATTAGGAAACATAAAGGTATATAAAAAACCTAATTCTAAAACTTCGTGGTGTTAAATTAATCGCCGCAGCCACCACCACAACCACTACATCCGCTACCACTGCATCCGCTGTCGCTATGATTGGATGAACATCCGCTGTCCCACCAGTTGCTTGTATTTGCCGACAAGAATGCCGCGACGCGATCAGCAAGTTGTTGGGTGCCTTCATTTTTTTTCTTGTTGTTTGTTGAAATTGCACGTGAAAGGATGAGTAGTGCGATAACGATGCCCAGAAAGATAATACTTGTAATTCCGGTGCTAATAGAGATGGCCGGGATGGTTATGGCTATTATTATCATCGATACCGTCTGGACACTTACTTTAGGTACAACCCAATTGTCGTTTAGATTAATTCGTTGGAAATTAATATCGGAAAACCGTTTTTTGTTATCGTGCCAAATGTCGGCGGGTGGCGCAGTACCGAATTTTTCAAGGTAAATTTCCTGAAGGCCAGTATACAGATTGTTGAATTTTTCCTGCTCTTCTTTGCCGCCTTTGGTGGGGTTGTGGTGGATTTCCTTTTCGAGGGTGTTTTTGCAAAGGTCGTTCCAGTACGAGTTGGTGTAAGTAAGATGCAGGTGCCACGCCTGGTCTACCGGATCGCTTGGTGTTATGGGAGTAGGAGAAGTACAGCATAAAAAGAGGAATTTTTTATACTCTTCTATAACCCGTAAAGTGTAGTTGATTGTCCAGCCGTTTTCGCGGGCAAGCCTTTTTGAAAATGTTAGCTGGTCGTCTTTTTGGTCAAGTTCAAAGCTGTTAAGCCTGCTTCGGAGTAATGTTTCATTCTGTGTCATTTTTGTTTTAAAGTTACTACAGACATCCCCGAAACAGGTAGTTTTTTATTCCATTTAAAACCCTGTTTGTTACAGATTTTTTTTGAAATATTTTCTCTGTTTATCATACTGAAGAAAATATTTTGGATTATCAGGATAAAGATTTTTATAAATATTCTATTGTTTGCGTTTGAAAATAACATTTTTAAAAAGCAATATGCTAAAAATCAAACAATCTAAAAATCTGTAAATCCTGTTTTTAAATTTCAATTATAAGCATTACTTTTGCGCATGCAACACAACGTACTTATTCTAGATTTCGGTTCGCAATACACTCAGCTTATTGCGAGAAGGGTTCGCGAGTTAAATATCTTCTGCGAAATTTTCCCTTACAACAACCCTCCGGTTGATTTATCATCTTATAAAGCGGTAATATTATCAGGAAGCCCATTTTCTGTAAGGGCCGAAGATGCTCCGCATCCAGACCTTTCGCAAATTCGTGGCAAGCTGCCTTTACTGGCTGTTTGTTATGGTGCACAGTACCTCGCGCATTTCCACGGAGGTGAGGTAGCGCCATCTAACATCCGTGAATACGGGCGTGCTAACCTTTCTTACATTAAAGAAGGCGAAGCTTTTCTTGAAGGTGTTTCGGCTAACAGCCAGGTATGGATGAGCCATAGTGATACCATCAAAAAACTGCCTACAGGCGGTGTAGTGCTTGCAAGTACTAAAGATGTGGAAAATGCAGCTTACAAAATTGAAGGTGAAACTACATATGCTATACAGTACCACCCTGAAGTTTACCACTCTACAGATGGTAAGCAAATGCTTGAGAACTTCCTTGTGAAAATTGCAGAAGTGCCTCAAAGCTTTACGCCAAACTCTTTCGTAGAGGATATCGTAGCAGAGCTTAAAGCAAAAATCGGAACTGACAAAGTAGTCCTTGGCCTTTCAGGAGGTGTTGATTCTACCGTAGCAGCGGTGCTTTTAAATAAAGCTATCGGTGAAAATCTTTACTGTATTTTTGTTAACAACGGATTACTTAGAAAGAACGAATTTGAAAGCGTTCTTCACCAATATAAAGATATGGGACTAAACGTTAAAGGTGTTGATGCATCTGACCGTTTCCTTTCTCAACTTGCAGGTATCGATGATCCTGAAACAAAACGTAAAACAATCGGACGTGTATTCATTGAAGTATTTGATGATGAGGCACACCTTTTAACAGATGTAAAATGGCTTGCTCAGGGTACAATTTACCCGGATGTAATTGAATCGGTTTCTGTAAAAGGGCCATCGGCTACAATTAAATCACACCACAATGTGGGTGGTCTTCCTGACTTTATGAAACTTCAGGTAGTAGAGCCGCTAAGAATGTTGTTTAAAGATGAAGTTAGAAGAGTAGGTGCGACTTTAGGTATCGACCCTGAGCTTCTTGGCCGTCACCCCTTCCCGGGTCCCGGACTTTCTATCAGGATTCTTGGAGATATTACTCCCGAGAAAGTGCGTATACTTCAGGAAGTTGATGCAGTTTTCATTAACGGACTTAAAGAACACGGACTTTACGATAAAGTTTGGCAGGCAGGAGCAATCCTTCTTCCGGTAAACAGTGTAGGTGTTATGGGTGATGAGCGTACTTACGAAAAAGTTGTTGCGCTTAGAGCTGTAGAATCTACAGATGGTATGACCGCAGATTGGGTTCACCTTCCTTACGAGTTCCTTATGAAGGTTTCTAATGAAATTATCAATAAAGTAAAAGGCGTTAACCGCGTGGTATACGATATTAGTTCTAAACCGCCGGCCACTATTGAGTGGGAATAGTCTTTATGCAATTTATATACAAATCCCTGCACTTCTTGTGCGGGGATTTTTGTTTTTAAGTATCACTTTGTACAGACGTTGCATTGCAACGTTTAACGTAATTTATCGACTGCTTCGCTGCTGAGAAGTTACTATGTGAAGTTTCTAGATTGTAATATTGTTTGAATTTAGGAGTGTATGGTATAAGTCTACGATATTACTGCGTATATTGTTTTTAACACTGATGGTTTCTTGGTTTAAATGTAAAATCACTATTTTTAGCATTCCAATTTAAGCCATTCAAACTATGAAGAAATTACTACTATTGCTTTTCGCACTGATTTTTTTCCAAAACGTTTCTGCGCAGGATGATAGCCCGGCAACCAATGCCGACGGTGAACCGATAGATCTTGATACTTATTTTATAGACCATAAAACATTAATGGGCGAACGGATTATTAATCTCTCAAAAAAATATATGGTAGACCCCGACGAGATCTATAAATATAATGAGGTTAAAACGGATAAATACGGTATAGCTCCCGGCCAGGTACTAAAGATTCCGTTGCATGAATCACATAAAAAAGACCTTGATAAATTTAAAGAAGAACTTATAAAGAAAAATGGTGGTAATCCTATTCAGGTGCCCGCTGTGCCACCTTTAAAGAAAAAACCGGCAGATGAAGAAGAAGAGGAGTAATCCTCTTTTTTTATTATTTAAAGGCGTAAAGTGCTTTTGGTATGCGTTTTGTATTTTTAACTGAAATTTATAAGATATTACTATAGTATAGTTATAGTAAAAGCTAAATTTGCATTTGTTAAATTGTTCTAAAAACCCTTACCATGAAGTATCTCGTAATTTTGTTTTTCTCATTGGCTATGCTATCAACACCTGCTTATGCTCAGGATTATAAGAAGCACAAGGTGGAAAAAGGTGAAACTGTAGCCAGTATTGCAAAGAAATATAAAATTACCCCGTACGATATTTACCGCCTTAATCCGGATGCTAAAAACGGTATTAAGGAAAACACAACATTACTTATTCCGGGAGCTTCTAAAGCACCACAAACCACACCGGTAAAAGAACAGCCTACTAAAATAGCAAACACGATCCACAAAGCGGAGCCGAAAGAAACGCTTTACAGCCTTGCAAAACAGTATAATGTTTCTGTAGATGATATTAAAAAAGCTAACGGCACCGCGCTTGATAATGGACTGCAAATTGGACAGGAAGTCATAATTCCTGTAAAAGGCAACAGCGGGGTAGCGGCTCAGGTAAAAGTGGTTAAAGAGGAAGAGAAAAAGAAAAACGCGCCATCGTATATGTTTCACGTTGTGGAAGCAGGCGAAACCAAATATTCTATCGCGAAACGTTACGGTATGTCGCTTCAGCTTTTGGAAGAACTTAACCCGGAAGTAAAAGATACGCTTCCGTTAGGCTACAAACTTAAGCTTGATAAAAATGCTATTGTTGAGAAAGAGGAAGCTGCTCCGGTAGCGCCGGTTTCTCAAAAAGGATATGTAGATTATACCGTAAAACCTAAGGAAACAATATATAGCATAACTAAAGAAAATAACCTTACCGAGGCTGAATTTTACGCTCTGAACCCTCAGGCAAAAGACGGACTTAAAGAAAATATGATTATAAAACTTCCTGGAGATGGTGGAATTGCCGTGCCTGCAACTGTATCAGGGATAACAAACAGACAGGTTTCAGGGCTTGCGTCTACGCTGAAAAAAGCGGGACAAAAAGAGCTGGCACTGGTGCTGCCTTTTAATATGTCGAGGATAGAATCGGATACTGTGAGGTCTAAGCTGTTGCGTAATGACAAATTCCTGAACATGACACTGGACTTTTATGCAGGTGCCTTAATGGCAATAGATTCTGCCAAAGTGCTGGGTCTTCCTTTAAAAGTTAAAATAGTAGATGCTAAAGAAACAAAATCATCATCAGATGTAAATGCAATTTCGGGCAGCCTTGTTGGAATGGATGCGGTTATCGGTCCGTTTTTCCCTAACAACGTAGAAGCACTGGCTTCGTTGCTTGCTTCTAAAGGTGTTCCGGTAATATCGCCACTATCTAAAGAAGAAAGTAAGCCATATACTAACCTGTTTCAGTCGGTTCCAACTACAGAGACCGTAAGAATGGCAATGCTTAATTACCTTAAAGCAAAGGGCGGTAATAATATTGCAGTTGTAGATGCTAAAAAGGCAAGTTCTAAACAATTTATAAAAGATAATTTAGCCGATGTGAAGTTTGCGCCGCTAAGTGCAGATGGTACAATTTCGGTAGAAGGGCTTAAGGCACTTTTAGTGAAAGGCAGGGTAAACTACGTTATACTTGAAGCTGAGAGAATAGGTATGGTGCTGGGTACTACAAGAACGCTTGTGGATATGCTTGGTGAATACCAGATACAGCTAGTGGTGCTTGAACGCTATGATACCTTTGACAGCGATGAGCTTCCGTTGAACAGGCTTACAAACCTTAAAATGTTATATCCGTCAGTAACTAATGACGCTGACAGGCCTCAGGTAGCCACTTTTGGAAGGTTATTTAAAGAGAAGAACGGCGCTATGCCAAACCAATATGCTATACGTGGTTTTGACCTTACTTTTGATACTATCCTTCGTCTTTTCCAGGAAGATGAACTAAAAGAAGTCATGGCGGAAAAAGCATCAGAACAGATAGAAAATAAATTTGCCTACACGGTGCAGGGCAATGGTAATTACAATACGGGAGTGTATATATTATACTACGACCAGGATTTAAGTACAAAACAAGCGCAGTAATCTGCTATTAATGATAAATATAAATCCTTCGCTATGGCGGAGGATTTTTTTTAAATACTATAATTTACTTTGGATCAGCAACAGGAATTTCTAATAAAACTGGCACATACTAAAATGCCCTTTGGTAAGTACGAAGGCAGGTACCTTATAGAACTGCCTGAGCATTATGTAGTGTGGTATCATAACAAAGGTTTTCCGGCAGGTCAACTTGGGCAGATGCTTCAGTTGGTTTATGAACTTAAACTAAATGGACTTGAAAATCTTATAAGGAATATTCAAAGGCAGTATCCTAAGAAATGATTTTAAATTGGCAACTTATTAATACGCCAATTTTAAGTTCTTGTATAGTAATTTTTGTATCGATCAATCGCTATAAAATGCAGACAGTTTGGCAGACTTGTTAATTATAGCATAATTATTGACTCTTAACAGAAAATGTATTCTGATATATCAGTGTAAGTAATTGTTATATTGAATAATTGATACATTAGTACATTGAGGTGCCGGGACATTGAACAATCAATTAATTTTTGTACTTTTGCCACGTTTTTTACTACAGCAACACAACAACATATTTTAAAAATGAATCAGACAAAGTATATTTTTGTTACAGGCGGTGTGTCTTCTTCTTTAGGAAAAGGAATTATAGCAGCATCACTGGCAAAACTATTGCAGGCAAGAGGTTACAGGACAACAATCCAGAAATTTGATCCCTACATTAACGTAGACCCGGGTACATTAAACCCATACGAGCACGGGGAGTGCTATGTCACTGACGATGGTGCCGAAACAGACCTTGACCTTGGCCACTATGAAAGATTCTTAAACGTACCTACTTCTCAGTCCAATAACGTTACTACAGGAAGGGTTTACCTATCTGTTATCGAGAAAGAGAGAAGAGGGGAGTTTTTAGGTAAAACTGTTCAGGTTGTGCCTCACATAACAAACGAAATTAAAGAACGCATGCAACACCTTGGTAACACAGGTGAGTATGATATTGTTATTACCGAAATTGGTGGTACTGTGGGCGATATTGAATCGTTACCATACATCGAGTCGGTAAGGCAATTGGTATGGGAGCTTGGTGAAAATAACGGTATCGTTATTCACCTTACACTTATTCCTTTCCTTGCAGCAGCGGGAGAGCTTAAAACCAAACCGACACAACACTCGGTTAAAACATTGATGGAAAGCGGAATTAAAGCTGATATCCTTGTTTGCCGTACAGAGCACGAACTATCGTCTGACCTTCGCCAGAAGCTTGCATTATTCTGTAATGTTAAGAGAGAAGCGGTTATTCAGTCTATAGATGCTTCTACAATTTACGAAGTACCTAACCTTATGCTGGAGGAGGGACTTGACAGAGTTACACTTAAAAAACTTGACTTACCGGAAAAAAACACACCGGATCTTAAGCAGTGGAACCAATTCCTATTCAGACTTAAAAACCCTAAGCATACTGTAAATATTGGTCTTGTTGGTAAATATGTAGAGCTTCAGGATTCTTATAAGTCAATCATCGAGGCGTTTATCCATGCAGGTTCGGCTAACGAAACCAAAGTAAACGTAATCAGTATTCATTCAGAATATATTGATGATGATAACTCTTCTGAAAAACTAAGCGGATTAGACGGTATCCTTGTTGCACCTGGTTTTGGTGGAAGGGGTATTGAAGGCAAAATTGAAACTGTGCGTTATGCAAGGGAGAACAATATACCATTCTTTGGTATTTGTCTTGGTATGCAAATGGCAGTTATTGAATATTCAAGAAACGTACTGGGCTGGAAAGATGCAAACTCAACAGAAATGAACGAGCACACACCACACCCGGTTATCAATATCATGGAAGAGCAGAAAACCATTACCGATAAAGGCGGAACAATGCGTCTTGGTGCATGGAAATGTTCTCTTACAGAAGGGTCGCTTGCAAGCAATATCTACAACGGTACTAAAGAAATTCAGGAGCGTCACCGCCACCGTTATGAGTTTAACAGTGCATACACTAAAGAACTTACAGGGGCAGGACTTAAAACAACAGGTGTTAACCCGGATACAGGCCTTGTCGAAATTATAGAGCTTGAAAACCACCCATTCTTTATCGGGGTACAGTACCACCCGGAATATAAAAGTACGGTAGCTAACCCTCACCCGCTTTTTGTAAGCTTTGTTCAGGCAGCGGTTAAGAAAAAAAGCGAGTAACAAAACAACACTTTGGGCAACTGAAGCATACGTGAAATAAATTTTTATAATGGAAGAAAAAAAGTTAGACTTAAAAACGCTGATAGGATTCGGTTTAATAACGCTGCTGTTATTATGGATGATCTTTAACCAGACTTCTGAGCGTGAAAATGCCGCTAGTGAAAAAGCGAAAAAAGAACAGATAGAAAAAGCGCAGCAAAAACAGATACCGGAACAAAATACGGCTGCTATAGCGCAGGATTCTACTGTTAACGACTCTATCAAAATTGCAAAACTTAACGGTTCGTTAGGTGCATTTGCTTACAGCGCAACACTTCCTTCTGCTAAAAATAATGTTACAGAGCTTAAAAGTAACCTGCTTACGCTTAGGATTTCTAACAAAGGCGGTTATATAGAAGAAGCTAACCTTAATGGCTTTGAGCAGTTTGCTAAAAATTCAAACAAGAGGGTAGAGCTTATTAAAAATAATAATGCAAGCCTTAACCTGCAGTTTAAAACTCAGGATAACCGTACGCTTAATACTAAAGATCTATATTTTGAACCGGTAAGAACTACAGAAGGTAAAAATGAAGTGCTTACAATGCGTCTTAAAGCGGGTGAAAATCAGTTTTTAGAGTACCGTTATGTACTTAAGCCCGAAGATTTCATGCTTGATTTCTCAATCCGTTCTCAGGGTCTTGCTCAGGTAGTAGACACTTCTAAACCAATGGATTTAGAGTGGATAATGAAAACCTACAGAAATGAGAAAAGTGTTTCTTACGAAAACAGGTATACTAAAGTAGTTTACGAACATGATGGTGGTAAAGACAGCAACCTTAGCGAAGGGTCTGACGATACAGAAACTGCAGAAAATGTAACTTACGTTGCATTCAAACAGCATTTCTTTACATCTATCCTTTTAACAGATACTCCGTTTAAAACGGCCGATTTTAAATCTGAAAACCTTGTAAAAGACGATAAGACCGATACGATCTTCACTAAAAAATTCACGGCAAAAATGCCTCTTGAATTTAAAGGCGGAGAGTTAAGCTATAACATGAACATGTATTATGGCCCGGCTGATTATAAAATACTAAATGATTACGACAAAAACCTTGACGAAATCATCCCGTTAGGATGGGGTATATTCGGATGGATTAACCGTTTTATATTTATTCCGGTATTTACATTCTTAAGTTCATTCCTTCCTTACGGTATTTCGATCATCATTTTTACGATATTAGTAAGGCTGGCTATGTCTCCGGTAACGTACAAATCATACCTGTCTCAGGCTAAAATGAAAGTACTTCGCCCTGAAATCCAGGAGCTGAACGAGAAGTTCAAAAAAGACCCAATGAAGAAACAGCAGGAAACAATGAAGCTGTACAATAGTGCGGGTGTAAACCCAATGGCGGGATGTCTTCCGGCACTAATGCAGATTCCGGTGTTCTATGCGCTATTCCAGTTCTTCCCGTCGTTCTTCGACTTAAGACAGAAAAGTTTCCTTTGGGCAGATGACCTTTCGTCATATGATGCTGTAATTCACCTTCCGTTCTACGTTCCGTTCTATGGTAACCACGTGAGCTTATTCCCAATCCTTGCTTCGGTAGCGATCTTCTTCTACATGAAGATGACAACAGGCGACCAGGCTATGTCTGCACCACCGCAGGAAGGTATGCCGGATATGAGCAAACTGATGAAAATCATGATTTACATCTCTCCGTTAATGATGCTTATATTCTTTAATAACTATGCATCAGGTTTGAGTTTGTATTACTTCATCTCTAACGTTATTACAATTGGTATCATGCTTGTAATTAAAAATTACATTGTGAAAGAAGACAGGATACATGCTAAGATCCAGGAGAATAAATCCAAACCTAAAAAACAAGGCCGTTTCCAACGCAAAATGCAGGAAATGATGGAGCAGGCTCAGGAACAGCAGAAGATTCAAAAAGGTAAAAAATAAGACTAAAGCATCTGCCCCGGCAGGTGCTTTTTTTAATTGGCTCAATTTTAGATATACTAAAAACAGTATATTTTCGATTAATAGAAAACAACTTTAATATATGAAAAACAGGTTTACAGCTTTCATGCTACTTTTCCTTATCAGTATAAATTCTTTTGCACAGGACATAAATAAAATGGATGCTGCCGGTAAACGCCACGGCATCTGGAAGGGAACTTATGAAAAATCGAAAAGGCCGCGCTATGAAGGTACTTTTGATCATGGGAAAGAAACCGGCACCTTTACCTTTTTTGAAGATGATAAAACATCTACGCTTGCTGCTAAAAGAACATTCGCAGCAGACGGCTCGTGCATAACTGTTTTTTTTGATGCTAAAGGCAAAAAAATAAGTGAAGGGAAAGAAGTAAACAAGCTTCGTGAAGGTGAGTGGAAGTTTTATAACGAAGGAACCGAGAAGTTAATTTCTACTGAAACGTATGCAAATGGTAAGATCAACGGAGTTAAGAAAGTATATTTTCCGGGAGGCAAGGTTGCCGAAGAGGTAACGTACGTTAACGGAATTATGGAAGGGCCTTATAAGCAGTACAACGAAAAAGGAACTGTACTTGAAGAGTCTGTTTATAAAAATGATAAGCTAAACGGACCTGTAACGTACAGAGATGCGCGTGGAGAAGTTGCCAGTAAAGGTCAGTTTGTCGATAATAAGAAAACCGGTAAATGGCAGTTTTTTGAAAAAGGTAAGGTGGTGAAAGAAGAAGATATGACCAATAAAAAGGTAGAGCTTGCCCGCAAAGAACGCAAGAACTAATTTTTGTCGTACTTTTGCAGTAAATTTTTAAGAAAGGATTTAAAATGAAACGTGTAGTAGTAGGGCTATCCGGTGGTGTAGATTCGAGCGTTGCAGCCTACCTGCTTCAGGAGCAGGGATACGAAGTTATAGGCCTGTTCATGAAGAACTGGCACGATGAAGCTGTTACAATATCTAACGAATGCCCATGGCTGGAAGACAGCAATGATGCATTACTGGTAGCTGAAAAATTAGGCATACCGTTCCAGACGGTTGACTTAAGCGAAGAATATAAAGAACGTATAGTAGACTATATGTTCAATGAATATGAAAAGGGAAGGACGCCAAATCCTGATGTGCTTTGTAACCGCGAAATTAAGTTTGACGTTTTTATGAAGATCGCCCTTAGCCTTGGTGCAGATTATGTGGCTACAGGCCACTACTGCCGTAAAGGAATACTTGAACAGGATGGCAAAGAAACGTACCAACTTTTAGCGGGTGTGGATGGTAACAAAGACCAGTCCTACTTTTTATGCCAGTTGTCTCAGGAGCAGTTGGCGAAATCGCTATTTCCTATTGGGGAGCTTACAAAACCACAGGTACGCGAGATCGCTGCTAAAATGGAATTGGTAACAGCTGAGAAAAAAGACTCGCAGGGACTTTGTTTTATTGGTAAAGTACGTCTTCCGGAATTTCTTCAGCAGCAGCTTCAGCCAAAAGAAGGTGTTATTTATGAAGTGAATGCCGAGTTTGATAGGTATAACGAATCAGCACCACAATTCGGTTCGGTGAAAGAGCAATTGGCTTATGAAGCTAAAAATATAGATTACAAACCGGAGATGGGTAAAGCAGTTGGCAAACACCAGGGTGCGCACTACTTTACAATTGGGCAGCGCAAGGGGCTTAATGTTGGTGGTACGAAAGAAGCACTGTTCATTATTGCCACCAATGTCGAAACCAATGCCATTTATACGGGCCAGGGGCAAAACCACCCGGGGCTTTTCCGTAAGGCATTGTTTATCCAGGAGAGTGAAATCCACTGGGTGCGTGAAGATCTTAAACTGAACGAAAATGAAACAATGGATGTAATGGTACGTATACGCTACCGCCAGCCATTGCAAAAAGCAACCCTGCATAAGTTTGATAACGGCATGTATATTTCGTTTGAAGAGCCACAGTCGGCTATTACAGAAGGACAATTCGCCGCATGGCACATAGGCGATGAGCTTATTGGTAGCGGAGTGATTTCGTAACGGTTGTTATTGCGAGGAGGAACGGCGAAGGAATCTGAATAAATATAAAAAATGCCCTATACGAAAAATGTGTAGGGCATTTTTTATATTTGCCTAAATCCTAATATATGACAAAGAGTTTTTATCTATTGCTTTCGGCGGCTGCCATAGTCGGTTGCGTAAAGGAAAAAAAAGTAGAAGAGCCAGTAAAAGAAGTTCAGGAAAATGCCTCTCAATTTAAACCAGCCGCCGCATTGTTTGAAAGCGAAGCCGGAAAAGGTAAAGTTTTGCTGTTATCTGACAACCTCCCCGTCTATAACAATTCCGGAATCGAAACCGGTAGCGCGAATGCAGTATATGGTCTAACCTTTCCGGTAGACAGCATTTCTACGTCACGTATTAATATCAATAAAAATAAGGATAATTGTGATGAATTCAATTTTGTAAAAGTTGGCAATACCAGGATAAATGGCTGGTTGTACAATAAAGATGTTTTTGGTTATGGTAACAATAAAAGAGACACATTGCTTGATGCTGCCAGAATAAAATTTAAAATTTACCACGCCCAAAATTTTGGTGTCGGCGCATCTGATGATGATGGGCTTACCGGCTGTACCGCTATCACACCGATTGTATTGCACAATTCAAAGTATAACGTAGAGGCATTTGTTCCGTTAAAAGATGAAACAGGAAAATATCCCGGAAAGTTTTTTGTTTTAGATGAGAATGATGGCTGGTACGATAAAATCAAGGAAACTTCTCTTGAAAACGGTAAACTAAAACTTATTGTATATAGGGAATATCAGGAGGGCAGTGCCTATTTTACGATATTGATAAGCTTATCAGGTAAAGGATATTCGGCTGTTGTTAACGATGTGGTATTTGATGAGGAGAAATATATGGAGGAGAATTAAGAGGACATTGAATATAATACTTTATTATCCGAAAACGTATAATGTTAATAAAAGACATCTATCAATCACCCTGTCTTTATTATTAAATTACAATCCCATTCTGATTTTTTAAGGTGATTAGCTTTCTGTATGAAATATAACAAAGAACAATATTATAGAAATATAAAAGAGCAATTGATAGGCGCCACTATTGCGGAAGTTTATTATGAGATTGTGTATCTTGATGAAGAGGCATCCGAAGAAGCAATCGGGGTTTCCACAGCATTTTCTGAATGGTGGGAACTTTCCCGAAATATTCATTCGATAGACATGAATATTATATTTAAACTTGATAATGGAAGGTTGGTGCAGATATTGTGGGATTACAATTTTGACTACTATGGTTTAGGGATTGAAGTTAGGGAGGAATTAAATTACCAGAAAGCCTATAAATTGATTAATGTTACTGATAATGATAATGTATCGAAAATAATAGGAAATAAGATTAAAGATATACTGGTTAGCTGGGATCCAGGGCCGACACCATTAGGAATAGGAGAAGCTGATATCCCACTGGTTTGGCAAATAGTATTTGAAGAGCCTTTTGATATGTGGATTGCTGCATTTGAATTAAGGGACGACAATCATCCACTTTATTATATGGATCATTTAACTGTTTTCTTTGATAGAAACGATCTTGAGAGGTATAAATTTAATTGTGAAAATATAGTTTCTATAAATACTATAACTAAATAATGCTCTACAATCTCCATACTCATAAATCATCAAATGATCCAGGCGTTTTTGATATCGTGAACCGATATCCATACGAGGAAATAGATGTGCCGTATTTTTCTACGGGCATTCATCCTTGGTATATCAATGAAGAAAAGCTTGATGAGCATCTTTTTATTATTGAGGAACGTTTATCATTACCCGACTGCCTTGCCATTGGCGAATGCGGATTAGACAAACGTATTGAAAAACCAATGGATTTACAGCTAGAAGTGTTCGAAAAACATTTGTTATTAGCGAAGAAATACCAAAAACCCGTAATTTTGCATCTTGTCGCTGCGTTTCAGGAACTGATAGCGGTAAAGAACAAAATTGAGCCCGGGGTTCCAATGATAGTTCACGGATTCTCTAAGAATATACAGGTGGCACAACAATTGCTTGATAATGGTTTTTACCTGTCGTTTGGTAAATATCTTTTACGTAATCCGGAGCTTTCAGCTGTTTTTGCACAAGTACCGCGAGACAGGTTTTTCCTGGAAACAGACAGCATTGAAGAAAGTATTATTGAAGTGTACGACAAGGCGTCGGTAGCACGAAACATAGAGATCGAAGATCTAAAAAATATTGTAAGCACTAATTTTAAAACCGTTTTTAAGAATGGCTGAATGGACAGAGCGTGCCGAGCTTTTATTTAAGAAGCAAGGCCTTGAGAATTTAAAGAACTCACACGTAATGGTTGTAGGTCTTGGTGGAGTTGGCTCTTTTGCGGCTGAATTCCTTGCAAGGGCAGGAGTAGGGACTATGACAATTGTTGATGGCGACGTTGTAGATATTACCAATATAAACAGGCAATTACCGGCATTGCATTCTACCGTAGGGCAGCCTAAAGTAACGATAGTAGGAGACAGGCTTATGGATATCAATCCCGAACTTAAGCTGATAAGGGTACAGGAGTTCCTTTCTCCTGAACGCGCTTACGAACTGGTTACCCCGCAATACGATTACGTGCTTGACTGCATAGACAGCATTACGCCTAAGCTAAACTTACTTATGTCGGCAAGACGACAAAAGGTTAAGATAATTAGTAATATGGGCGCAGGTGGCAAATATGAGGCTTCTAAGGTGAAGGTAGCCGATATTAGCAAGACAGAATACTGCCCACTGGCTAAAACCGTTAGAAAGCGTCTTAAGAAAGAAGGTATCACCAAAGGTGTAAAAGTGGTTTTCTCTACGGAAGAACCGGATCAGACCAGCCTTAAAATGACAGATGGTACAAACTTTAAGAAATCATTCTTTGGTACCAACAGCTGGATGCCCGCTTTATTCGGACTCCATTCTGCTGAAACCGTTGTAAAATATCTTATCAAAAAATAAAAAAATCCCCGACTGGGGATTTTTTTTTGACTATTATGTGATTGTAAATTTATCGGTTTGTTGCCGGTGTAACCGGTTTAGGTGTGGGCGTCGCCGCTGGCTTTGTTGTTACCGGTTTCGGTGTTACTGTGGCAGGTTTACCTGTTGTGGCTGGTTTAGGCACAGCCGGTGATGTCGTTGCTGATTTAGCTGTTCCGGTTGTATTTGTTGCTGCGGGTCTTGTGGTCGTAGCCGCAGGACGTATGCCCTGAGTAGTCGCTGCAGGTCTTGGAGTTGCAGGAGCAGTGCCGGGTAGCAATATAGAATCGTCTACTAGTGGCAATATTGTTGGCTGTCCTACTGGAATGTAAATATCCGTAATCCATTCTGAAGGGCGTTTTGTTTTCTGAACGCCTTTAGTATACATCTCAACGTATTGCCCTGTTGTATTCTCCTGAATACCTTTTTCTACCAAATAGTTCTGTGCTTTATCCCAAGCTTCACGAAGGTGAGAGTAATCTCCTTTAAGCGTTGTTTTAACTGCCTGGAATTCAATAAGCTTACCGCCTTCATATTCACTGCCTGTCATAGTGTGTATCTCTTCTTTAATTGGGATACATACCAGGTAAGACGCTTTGTCTTCTGCTTTATTAATAGTTCTGTACAATATAAATGGAGAACCATTCTTAACGATCTTGTTGTCTTTTATAAAGTTCAATAGTTTAGGGAAAGTCTCAGCAGCATTTTTATTGATGTCTGAAATTTTAGATGTAACGGCATGCCCTAAGTAAAAGGCAGCAGTTTTAGTAATGCGCCCTTTTACCTCTATGTTGTAAACCGCTAGTTCTTTTACAAGGAAGTTGTCAAGGTTGTTCAGTGCTTTCTCAAGTACCGATTCCATTTTGTCGTTAACACCGCCTTTTAAAAGTGCATTGGCTTTTTCGCTAAAGCTTAATTCACCTTTAAAGCTAACGGTAACTTTCGTGCTGTTAAGTGTATCCTTAAATGCCCATTTAATTTCAGAATCAAGGTCGTCAATAACCGCATTCTGAATAATAGAATCGTTTTCGGCAGTTCTTATCGTTTTAACTTCGCCGTCATTGTCTTCCTGTTTCCAGCTCATCGCAGCACCGGGACCCGATGTGCTCGGTGCATATGTGAATACCGCAGTAGTATCGCTACCGGTAAATATACCAACGTTTTCCCAGTTCTTATATTCGTTTATATAGTTGTAAAGCACCGCTTTAGGCACTTTTATTACACGCTCTTTTTTGATATCATACTTCCCTTCCTGAGTAGCTATAAATACGGTAACCGCTATAACAGCCAGAACCAGTAACAGAAATACATATTTTACAATTTTCATAAATTGAAAACTTTTAGTTTGTCGTAAAATTATAAATATTTCCTTTAACAAACCAAATTACTTTCAAAGAGTATGAATTTACGACCAAATACAAAAAAAGGCCTTCGAAAGGCCTTTATTTATCGCATTCTACGAAATCTTCAGGGTAGGGAGATAAACTCACTTTGTCTACAATGAGAAAGATGTCGTCTTCTTTTGTAAAAAGTTCTACTTCATCACTAAGCTGCGTTGCGGCAAGTGTTTTGCGGTGTGTAGTAATATTGTATTGCTCAATCTTGTCTGTTACGGTATAATTGAACGATATAAGCTCCGGATATTCGCTTCTAAACTGAACTTTCCAACGGTATTGGCTGCCATTTTTTGGCAATGCTTTTAACCGGAACGAAATTTTAGAATAACAGCTTGTTTTTTGCCAGTCATCCCAGCCATCGTTGACCTGTGCAGCCATTGCAAAAAAGGCAAGGAGAAAGAAAGATAGTAGTAACTTTTTCATAAACCTATATTTTAATTTTTTGGTTTTGCGATAGTGCTCTCCTGGCTCAGCGTTGCAGCAGCAGGAGGTGCCTGAAGTGTAAGCGGTACAACCTGTGTTCGGCCCAGATCGAAATAATTTATCAGTTGTAATCCCTTTTTGTACGGAATTGTAAGTTTGTCCGTATCGATGATATTATTCGGCCCGTACTTTTTAATTTCAAATGTATTGCTACCTTCTTTAAGGGGAACACGGGTATAACTTATGGTTGCGGGAAGCGACTGCCAGTTACGGGTGTCAGCTTTTTCGGTAGCGGCTCCGGCGATATCGCCAGCGACTTTAAATATATCACCGCCGTCTTTGCCAAACATTTCTTTACCCAGAGCAGATAGTCCTGCGCTTCCGGCTTTCTTAGCCGCAAAACGCGTTACAAGTTCTACTACTTCGCGAAGCATCCTGTCTTTAAGGCATTGTTTTGCAATAGAGTTAAAATCCTGTCCTAACTGAAAAGGTAGTTCTTGCCCGTTTGATACAACAACAGCCCTGTTGTAGAAACTTTGCCTAGTCCTGTATTTAGGTATGGCTAATGCATTAACAGTACCTACATTAAATCCAAGGGGCACCGGCAAAAATATATCAATTACTTTACCGTCTTCCATATAGGTTGCGTAAAACCAATGGTCTACTGCCGAAAAGCTAAGTACTATCTGATCTTTAGCAGGTGCAAGGCCATTTTCCCAAAAGATAACAGCTTCTCCCGCTGGTACAGGAAGCGTTGGCTGAACCGGGACACCGTTTTTACCTGTCACTACGGGCTGGTACGGTGCAACGTTATACTTTTTAAGATAAAGGTTGTATTCGTTTTCAAAACCCATAAGCTTAGCTGTCCTAACCAGGTCATGCTTAAGCTGATCGGGCATTGGAACACCAAAGAATTTACCGCCATCGGCGTCATAAATTTCGGCAGCATTACGGTAAGCAATAAAAGCGTTGTTTATGTCGCCGGTACTCTCGTAAATAATACCCTGAAGTATCTGAGAAAACGCATCGCGGCTGTATTTGTTTTTATTTTCAGGATATTTCTGGTTTAATTCCAGAAGTTTAATGTCTATCCTTTTGGCTTCTACAAGGGCTTCGGCAGGTTTTCCAAGGTGGAAATAATTTAGCGCCATGTAGTAGTGAATAGTTACTTTTTCAAAATCTTCACCTTTATACGGCAGGGCCATTGGGTTTGTTAGCTTACTCGCCACGGCCTGCCCTACATTGGTTCTTATCTTGTCCTCAATCATAATGTAAGCTTGCTCCAATAGGGCATTGCTTTCGGTATAATTGCCTTGTAAATGTTCAATTTTACCCTTTTCCATAAGGTATAAAAGCCTGTTCCTGTCTTTATTCAGAAATCTATTCTTATCTATGCCTTCAATAGCTTTTTTAAAGTTGCCATTATAAAGGTCGGCCTCAATTGTGGTTTTCATGTTATAGGTGCCACAAGAGTATACGCCGGCCAGCAATAGCATAGCTGCCATTTTAGCAAAAGCGGAAACAGTATTTTTAAATACCATACAGTTAATCAGGAATTACTTGATGTATTTTTTGATCTTTTTGTCGCCAATCCAAACCTTTTCATTCGTTTGAATGTTGGTAAGCTCAAGATCTATCTGGTAGTAAACTGTTTTTTCTTTTTTATTAGCATCAACAATAGAATTTATAGTTCCCTGAACCATAAAGTCTGCACCATTTTCAAGTCCGAATTTTTTCATGGTAGACTGAGATGCAAAGTTTTGCTGATCTGCTCTTTCTGCTCTTATCTCTTCACGTTTGTTACCGGCCTGAACCAGTTTTATCCTGCCTGAGTTGATAATTGCTTTCTCGATATCTTTAGAGAACGTTTCTGCCTCAATATGCTCGTGCGATTTATTTGTGATAAGTCCAACAATAAGAACCGGTTTTTTACCTGCGTTTTCAGATGCAAAAGTGCTGTACCATGAATGATCAAGAAGTTCTCCGGTAATTTCTTCTGCAGTAAGCCTTGAATCGGTTTCATTCCATCTTCCGCTAAGATCGGTTACGGTTGTTTCGCTTACGCGCGATACTTTTGGACTGCCGCAGTTTGATAAAGTAAGACCTAATGCTGCCGCTAAAATAAATTTGTAGGTACTTGTTCTCATGTTATAGTTTATTGATTAATGATTCAAATATATTAAAATTATGCTTGTTAATTTATTCTTAAACAAAGAATGTGCCAATGAATGGGTTACTGCCATATTTAACCAGAAAACACTCTTTTAAAGAGTGTTCACTGATTGGTTTTTGATTGATAACCGGTTGGTTTTTGACTTTATGTATTTCTAAGTGGCGGATATTCAAGTATAGATAACTGCAATTACCGACAACTAAAAAATATTGTAGTCGCCTCTCAGGTATCGCCTTTGTTTGGCAAAAGCACTTTTTCTTTTGCCCGGAAGTATTGAGACGATAAATTTTTTAATTAACAAGGATAATTTGGTTAATGTAGTCATGGTTGTTTGTATTGGTATTGCAAATATGGAATATGATATAAAACAAAAAAATACCCATAAGTGGGTATTTTTTATACGTTTTGTAATCCTAAACGGTTTTAGAAATCGTATTTTTTTTCCATGGAATAGCGTAAGAGCTCGCTTTTACCCTGAAGGCTTAATTTTTTAAGTATGTTTTTTCGATGGGTGTCTACCGTGGTCTTACCTATGAATAATATCTCTGCAATTTCCTGAGAAGTTTTGCCTTCGCCGATAAGTTTCACTATTTCCAGTTCACGTTTGCTAAGCGGTACATCGTTATCACTCTTTTTTGCGCTGGTATTTTTAAGGCTGGAATCAAAGAAAGTTTCCCCATTCATAACAGATCGTATTGCCGCCAATACAATTTTAAGCGATGAGTTTTTCATAATATAACCCGATGCTCCTGCATCCTGCATCTGTGTAATAGCCTCATCCTGTTCGAACATGCTAAATGCGATAACCTTTGTGTTGGGAAATTTTTTTTTTAAATGCCTTGTAGCGGTAATACCATCCATTTTCGGCATGCGTATATCGGTAAGTACGACATCGGGTTGTTTGAGCCTTACGATTTCTAAAAGCCTTTCGCCGTCATTAGCTTCGCCAACAACTTTTATGTCATCTTCATATTCCAGGAATATTTTTATTCCGTCAATAAGCGATTGGTGATCTTCTGCAATAACAATATTAATCATTTATCGGTATATCTATAATTATAGTTGTGCCTCTGCCCGGAGTACTGTCTATTTCCAGCGTACCGCCAAGCTGTGCTATCTTTTTCTTTATATTTTGTAATCCCATTCCGTCGGCTGTATCTGCTTTGCTACTGTCAAAGCCAACGCCGTTATCTTCAATAATTATATTGATATTTTCGTCATGGTTAGTAAGGTGAATAGTCGCCTCATTAGCCTGAGAGTGTTTTATAATGTTGGTAGATAACTCCTGTACTGCCCTAAAGATAGTAATTTCCAGAGTGTTTTCCAGCCTTTCGTTAAAGCCGAAAGCAACAACCTGGATTTGGAGTTTTCCGGGAATTGATATTTTATCTGCCAATTTTTTAATAGCTGGGATAAGTCCTTCGCTGGCAAAAACCCCGGCATTTTTAGCGTGTGCAATACGCCTAACCTTTTGGTACGCTTCTTCAATAAGCTCGTCGGTACGTTCGTACAGTTTATTTTCTTCTTCCCTTAGTTCGTTTTTTCGTAGTTTAAGGTTTTCAAAATTAAGCTTAAGGGTTGCAAGCATGCTGCCCAGGTTGTCATGAAGATCGTTCGCAATGCGCTGGCGTTCTTTTTCCTGGCCTTCAAGCATAATATCTATGCTATGCAGTTCATATTCTTTTAAAGTTTTCTCAAATTTCTGCTGTTCTATTAGTTTTTCCTGTTTGGATATTTTTTCCCTTCTTCTGGCATTTTTAATTATCAGGAATCCTATTACCAAAACGGCAATAAAAGCGATTATACCCGAATAAATTAATATCCAACTCGTTTTTACTTTACTTTTTAAAAGGTTGTTTTCCAGTTCTTTTTCTTTAGTCTGGTACTTAACCTGAATATCATTGATAGCAATATTTTGTTCAGCATTTTTTATACTGTCCGCATACATTTTTGATATTTTAAGGTACTTATACGCATTGGCATAGTCACCTAACGAATCATAATTTATATAAATAGTTTCATTAATGTATTCATTAATAGTGCCACGGTATTTTTTTAACGGCAGATTGTCAGCCATTTTTAGAAATTCAATGGCTTTATTATATTTTTTTAAATAGTGATAAGCAGCCGCCTGGTTTACATAATTAAAATGCAGATCTTCAACATCACCAAAGCTTTTAATATCCTTTAATTGTCTTTCAAGGTAGTAGAGTGCAGAATCAGGTTTGTGTATGTGTTCTGTGTAGACAACAGCAATGTGAGTATTTAGCCATGAAGCTGATTTTTTGTCGCCCAGATCAGTATACAGCTGCATTGCTTTGCGATAATACATGATACTTTTTTTCGGCTCAGTTTCCATGTATTCCTCAGCCAATGCAGTATATGCTTTTGATAAATGTAGTGGTTTACGAGTTTTATTGGCGTAAGCTACATACTCATCCAGATAAGGTTTGTAAGATGTTGGGCTGTTTTCCTGTGAGGAGATAAGATTGTAAAGCAAACGGCTGGTTTCCATGGCCATGTCTGTACTATCTGCCTCTGTATAAAGCTTTTTCGCTAATTTAAAATGAGTAAAAGCTTTACTAAATTCATCGTCGTAATCGTACAATCTTGCGAATAACAGATTATATAAAGCCTTATCAGGTTTTGAGAGTTTCGACTCATTTATTTTTTTTAGCTTGGTCGCAGTGTTTTTATATTCTTCTAAATCAATTTCTTTTCTAATAGAAATAAGATTTTCAGAATAACGCGATTGGCAAAAAGCCCTGCTTATAAACAAATTTATAAGCAGGAAAAAAAATACTTTACTGAAAGGCTTTATCATATTAAATTTTTGGAATACGGCTTACTCCTGTTTTTCTTGGTTTATTTGCGGTTAACTCCATAGTTTGTTGAAAGTTGCCGTTTAGTATAAGGTTGTTATAAATTGCGGGAACCTCGTCAAATGCTTTTTCTGCGTCTGATCTTCTTTCCAATTCGTCATCAGAAGTATCATGGTATATAATTACGAAAGACTCTATATCTTCGTCTAATTTGTCAAAAGAAGAATATGTAGCTAAGTTATCAAGGCAAGTACATTGATTAAACATAAACGGATAGCTGTGTATCGTCGCATCATTATCGTAACTACTTAGATCCTCGCCATTATCATCCGTTTTCTTCATGCATACAAAAAGAGCATTATACTTCTGTCCGTTTACTATCTGAGAAAGATCATAAATAGTAAATAAGTAAGGGTTTTCAGGATCTTCCGTAGGTAGTAACAGGTTTAGTAAGCCTTTTTTTACGCCGTAATTGCTCGTGTCCGAGCTTAAAGTATACGTTTTGTCTGAAGTGTCGATTGAGTCTGGCATAATGTGTATTGTATTTAATGGTTAATGTTTGCAAATTTCAAAAAGTAAGTATAAAAAAAAATCCCCATTAGTGGGGATTTTTAGTATAATTAATTAAGGTTATTCTTTCATGTAAGCTTTTAGTACGAATAGCAATGCTATAAAGGTTAGAAATGCTATAAGGATTTTATAGGTACCTTTATAATGCTTTTTATGCAGTTTAAGGTCTTTACGATAAACGTATATCATTGCAATAACAAAAACTACAATGAAAAATATGGCGAAGTAAATTTGTCCCGATGTGAACATGTTGAAATCTTTTTGCAAATGTACAATATCAGGCTCTTATTTATAACTATTTTTAGTTCACAAATTTTTATAAAATGAAAAAACAATTAGACGCTGTAAAAGAATTTCATACTTCTTTTGGAGTTGGCGTAAGCGAAATACCAAAAGCGACCCTAGGCGATGCAGTAAACCTGCTTCGTTATAACCTGATGAAAGAAGAAAATGAAGAGTACTACGAAGCGGTTCAGAATAACGACATTGTAGAAATTGCCGATGCCCTTGGCGATATGCTTTACATATTATGCGGTACTATTATAAGCCACGGGCTACAGTACAAGATAGAAGAAGTGTTTGATGAAATTCAGAGAAGCAATATGAGTAAATTGGGTGCCGATGGTAAGCCTATTTACCGCGAAGATGGTAAGGTAATGAAGGGGCCAAACTATTTCAGGCCAAATTTCGAAGAGATACTTAAATAGTTATTGGTTGTCCGCCTCCGGTAACAATCTTTTTAAACATAAAAAACCGGGATTAACCCGGTTTTTATGTGGTTTTCAGTTAACTGCAACCTTAAGTTCGAAAAACAATTAAACTTTAACCGTCCACCCAAAGGTGTCTTCTGCCAGTTTATATTGAATGTTGTTTAGTTTATCTTTAAGCTCAAGTGCTATAGAGTTTTCAATTTTAGGAAGCTCATAATATTTATCCTGATAGCTAAAGCCTACAATAGGGTTGACTACAGCAGCAGTACCTGCTCCGAAAATCTCTTTAAGCGAACCGTTGCCTGCTGCTTCTAAAAGCTCAGATACAAGTACAGATCGTACTTCTACATTGATATTTTCGCGTTTAGCAAGGTCGATAAGGCTTTTGCGTGTCACACCGTCAAGAATTCTTTCGCTGGTTGGAGCGGTATAAAGAGTATCGTTAATCCTGAAGAACACATTCATAGTACCGGCTTCTTCAAGTTTAGTGTGTGTAGCATCGTCTGTCCAGATTATTTGCTGGAAACCTGCTTCGTTAGCTAGTTTAGTAGGGTAAAACTGCCCCGAATAATTACCTGCTGCTTTAGCAGCACCTATACCACCATTGGCAGCACGGCTGTAATGCTCTGCGATAATAACCTTCACCTCGCCGGAGTAGTAAGACTTAGCGGGTGAAAGAATAATCATAAAGCGGTATTGTGTAGATGGAGCCGCTATAACTCCAGATCCTATAGCAATTAAGAAAGGACGGATATATAGTGAGTTACCTTTACCTTTTTTTACCCATTCTTTTTCAATTTCTAAAAGCTTTTTAAGTCCGCCCATGAAAATTTCTTCGGGAACTTCTGGCATTGCAAGACGTATAGCAGATTTGTTGAAACGCTCATAATTCTGGTCCGGTCTGAAAAGCCACACGTCATCGTGTTCGTCTTTATAGGCTTTCATACCTTCAAAGATGGCCTGTCCGTAATGGAATACTTTTGCAGACGGGTCTATAAGAAATGGCTCGTAAGGTT
This sequence comes from Flavobacterium psychrophilum, assembly GCA_001708385.1. Lineage (NCBI taxonomy): Bacteria > Pseudomonadati > Bacteroidota > Flavobacteriia > Flavobacteriales > Flavobacteriaceae > Flavobacterium > Flavobacterium psychrophilum. Next base: position 3,647,561 of record CP012388.1, read on the forward strand.
TAATTACAGGTGTTTCCCATTCTCCGTTCCTGAAGTCACAAAGTAGCATATGGTCTGTAAAGGTGTTACCAAAAGGCAGGTTTTCAAAATCTACAGTTCCAATTTTTGTAGTATCTACTTTGTTGATGATAATGCCATCAGTAGCGTTGTTACTCATTAAATTTTGTTTTCGGATTAGTCAATATGTTTAGGTCGTGTTATTGCAAATTTACTAAAAAATCATCTTATAGAGGCTTTTAACGCTAATTTTGAATGTCTAAAAATAAATTTGATATAGGAAAGTGCAATAAAACGACGAAATAACCCCCTGACATTTGCGTGGTTAAAGAATCTGTATAAATTTGTAACATAAAATCTAATTTTCGTTAAATAATGAAAAAATCAATCGTAATGGCAATCGCAATAGTTGTTCTCGCTGCTTGTCAAAAAAATAAAGAAACAGAAGTAGTTACAGAAGAAAGTACTGTAATTGAGACTCCTGCTACAGACAGTATTGCTGTTGTATCGGATACTGTTGCTATTCAAGAATCGGTATCAGAAACTAATGAAACGGAAATTGTAAAAAACGTTGAAAAAGAAATTGAGGTTAAAGGAGTGAAGCCTGTTGAAGAAATAAAAGTAGACTATGCTTCTTTTGGCGATAAGATACTGGCTGACAAAGCTATCTCAAAAGACGACATGATCAAAAAATACAAATCGCTTAAAGTGGGTGATACGCTTAACGTAAAATTCAAATCTAAAATAAAGGAGGTGTGCAAGAAAAAAGGCTGCTGGATGGCCATGGAGCTGCCCGGAGGAAAAGAGTCTTTCGTGAAGTTTAAAGACTACGCTTTTTTTGTTCCGCTAAATGCAGATAACCAAGAAGCTATTGTTAGCGGTAAAGCATTTGTTAGCGAGACTTCGGTAGCGCAACTCAGGCATTATGCTAAAGATGGCGGAAAATCAGAAGCTGAGATAGCTAAGATCACCGAGCCTGAATTTGAATATAAATTTTTGGCAGACGGAGTACTAATACGTAAATAATGAAGAGATTTTTATTGCTGCCCGTCGTTGTTGTGCTTATCTTTACGGCATGCGAAAGGAAAGCCGAAGCTGTTAAAGCTGAGCCGGAAAAAAAGACTCCTGCCGAAAAGGAGTTTAAGATGTACGAGATGTCTGAAATGGCTACCCTTATGGAGCAGATGTATGTAGACAACATGAGGCTTAAAGAGCGAATAGCAAAAGGCGATACTATTGGTAACTTTCCGCAGCATTTTTTAAGGATACATGCTTCGGCAATGACAGATGAAAGCGAGAATGATGCTTTTTTTAAGCTTCAGGCTGCTAACTTCCTCGAAGCCCAGGAGCTTATCTATAATGATTCGCTTAATGCAAAAAAACATTTTAACGACGCAGTTTCTGCCTGTGTTAAATGCCACGAGCAAAAATGTGAAGGTCCTATACCGCGCATTAAAAAACTTTACATAAAATAATTGAAAAGGGAAATTATTACAACGAAAGACGGATCGGTTACAATACTGCTTCCGGAGATGCAGGAAACCTACCATTCTAAGTTTGGCGCTATTCAGGAAGCATACCATGTGTTCATACAAAATGGTCTGGCTCTTACAGAGGGGCAGTCCATTGCTATTTTAGAGATTGGTTTTGGTACTGGCCTTAACGCTTACATAACATTTCTTGAGACCGAGAAATCGGGACAGGTCATCAATTATACGGGAGTAGAGGCTTATCCGGTAACTCAGGATGAAGCACCGCTTCTTAACTATGTTGGCCAGCTTAAAGCTGAAGAATATGCCGGTGTATTCAAGCAAATGCATGATGCGGAGTGGGGAAGAACTACACAACTATCCGATAATTTCAGTCTAACCAAACGTAAGCAATTTTTTCAGGAAATAGATGATAAAGAGGTATTTGACCTTATTTATTTTGATGCTTTTGGATATTCGGTGCAACCGGAATTATGGAGCGAGGACATATTTAAACGAATGTACGCAGCGTTGAAAAAAGACAGCATATTGGTAACCTATGCATGCAGAACAGTTATTAAGAAGGCTATGATTGAAGCGGGTTTCCAAACCAAAAAAGTTCCAGGCCCACCGGGAAAGAGAGAAATGCTAATCGCATTTAAATCTTAATAAATTGTTAATATATTATTGTATTCCGAATTTTAACTAATAATTATTATTAACTATTTCGTTTTAGAAGAATATTTTTATGTACATTTACTTATTCGTTCTTATCACCTGCAACTTTAAAAAACAATCGGAACCATCATGACTAGACCTATGTTTAGCTATACTCAAAAAATTTTAGAAAGCGTAAGCTTCGACCCTATACTGTTTTGTAAGGAAGTGGAGAAAGCAATTAAAATACTTTTACCTTACGAAATTGAACAACTTGTAGAGTGGCTTAATAATTTTACTACAGGGAAACCTGAATTGAAAGCCTGCCTTATTCACGTTGAAGAATAAAAAATAAAAGGAGCCTAAAAAGGGCTCCTAATTTTTTGCTTTAATTTTAAATTACTTCCTGTTAAGCGGACTTGTAATTTCTACATTCTGGAAAGTTATAGCACCTTTAACCACACCTGCTATAGTTGTACGTAGTGCGTCTATTATATGTAACTTAAGTTCTTTCTTAGAGTAAATAAGGCTTACCTCGCGCGATGGTTTTGGTTCTTTAAATTGTCGAAGCTTATCTTTGTGTTTGCCTTCCATATCTAAAGTATGCAGGTAAGGCAGTAATGTCATCCCCAAACCTTCATCTGCAAGTTTTACCATTGTTTCAAAGCTTCCGCTTTCAATCTGAAAATGGTTCTCGCTAATTAGTGATGTGGCTTTACAAATGTTCAATACATTGTTACGGAAACAGTGTCCGTCTTGTAACAGCAATATGTTATTAAGGTTAGCTTCCAGATCTTCTACCTCAAATTCTTTTTTTGCATATGCCGGATTATTCTCCGGTACATAAGCCACGAAAGGCTCATAGTAAAGAACGATCTCCTTTAAAGATTCTTCGTCAAGCGGGGTAGCGGCGATAGCAGCATCCAGTTGTCCGTTTTTTAATTGTTTGATAATTTCTTCAGTAGGGCGTTCTTCTATAATAAGGTTAACCTTCGGGTATTTGTTTATAAAATTAGCCATGAACATTGGTAATAGAGTAGGCATAACTGTCGGTATGATTCCCACCCTAAAGTCGCCACCAATAAAACCTTTCTGCTGGTCTACGATATCTTTTATCCGGCCTGACTCGTTTACAATGTTCTTAGCCTGCTGCACTATTTTCTGTCCAACGTCAGTAAGTTGAATTGGTTTTTTGCTACGGTCAAAAATTTGTACATCAAGCTCTTCTTCCAGTTTTTGTATCTGCATACTCAGTGTTGGCTGGGTTACAAAGCATTTTTCGGCGGCAAGGGTAAAATTTTTATGTTCGGCAACAGCTAAAACATAGTGTAACTGAGTAATAGTCATTATATAGATTTTTATGATAAAATTATAAAAACTATTGATATTTCCTATTCTTTAAATTATTAATTTTAGGGTAGATTTATCCTAATAAAAATATATCCATACAAACAAAATAAAGTACAATGAAAACTAAAAAACAAGACGACGCCACAAACATATTGGGCTTACCGGTAAAAGAAACTGAAGTTATTGCAGCAGAACTTAATATATTGCTTTCAAACTTTCAGATATACTACCAAAACCTACGCGGTATTCACTGGAACATCCGCGGAAAGCGATTTTTTGACCTTCATGTAAAATTTGAAGAATTATACAACGATGCACAATTAAAAATTGATATGATTGCCGAACGTGTACTTACATTAGGTGCTACGCCACTGCATACTTTTGAAGATTATATTGCCAATAACAGGCTTGAAGTTGGTAAGAATGTTTCTAAAGATACAGAAGCGGTTCACCTTATCATTTCTTCTATCGCCGACCTTCTTAAAATCGAAAGGGTTATTCTTGACGAGACAGACAAGATCAACGACGAAGGTACTAACTCTATGATGAGTGATTTCATTAAAGAACAGGAGAAAACCATGTGGATGATGAAGGCCTGGAGTGAGGAAGAAATTTAATACAAAAGTTACACTTTGGCGTAAATTTTGATACGATTAAATCCGTATATTCGCCATCATGAAGTTTTTTGCAAACATAGTATTATTTCTGTTCCTGACTTTTTTGGCAGCTCCAACCATTGTGAGCCTGCTACAGGATGACGCAGACATGTCTATGGTTTACAGCCTTACAGAAGAAGAAATCCAGAAAGAAATAAAAGAAGTTAAAGCCGCACCCTCTACAGAGTTGCGGCTTGCTTTATTTATGCCCGCAAAGAAAACGGCTATAATATTTTCTGCAAACCGCGGAAAACATGATTCTATTTCCGGTGAAATATGCTCACCGCCTCCCGAACAGGTATAATTCAATTTGCGTGCCCTTACAGGCAGCTGCTTAAGCGCACAGGCGTTTAGGGGCGTAATTGTATTTTACACTTTTCGGATATGACAAAAAAAACAAAACTTTTTGGCAGCCTTAAGGCCGATTTTCCATCGGGCTTAGTGGTATTTTTAGTGGCACTGCCATTATGCCTGGGCATTGCACTGGCTTCAAATGCGCCGCCACTTTCGGGTATCATAGCTGGGGTTATAGGAGGTATCGTAATTGGTAGCCTTAGTAATTCTAATGTTAGTGTTTCCGGTCCCGCTGCGGGTTTGATAGCCATTGTGCTTACCGCGGTAACCGCACTGGGTTCTTTCCAGACTTTTTTGCTTGCCGTTGTACTGGCAGGTATATTTCAGCTTGTGCTTGGTTTTATTAAAGCAGGAAGCATATCTAATTATTTTCCGTCTAATGTTATAGAGGGCATGCTTGCCGGTATTGGTGTTATCATCATTATTAACCAACTTGAGCATGCGGTAGGTTACGACAAGACCAACGAAGGCGACGAGTCGCTTTTAAGGCTTGACGGCGGCAACCCTTTTTCGGATATTCCGGATATTATAAGCCGTTTTGAAGGTGGTGCTGTGATCATAGCATTGGTTTCTTTGGCGATACTTATATCGTGGGACAGAATTCCAGCCTTAAAACGCCTTAAACTGCTTCCTGGAGCACTTGTTGCTGTAGCAGCCGGTATTGTTATCAACGAAATATTTATACGCACCGGTAGCGATTTTCAATTAACAAAGACACATCTTGTGACATTACCAATACCCGAGTCGTTTGCTGATATTAAAGGATTTGTTGTGCTTCCTGATTTTAGTGCTATAGGAAATACCAAGGTATGGATTACTGCCGGTACCATTATGGTGGTTGCATCCATCGAAACTCTTTTGTGTATTGAAGCATCGGACAGGATGGATGTTCAAAAGCGTTATACCGACACTAACAGGGAACTTAAAGCCCAGGGGATTGGTAATATTTTAAGCGGGCTTATCGGTGGATTACCTATCACTTCGGTAGTGGTGCGTTCTTCGGCGAATGCCAATTCAGGTGCTAAAACGAAGATGTCAGCAATTATACATGGCGTACTGTTGCTTATCTGTGTGCTTGCTATACCATTTTTATTGAACAAAATACCGTTAGCTACGTTGGCAGCCGTACTTATACTTGTAGGTTACAAGCTTGCGAAGCCGGCCACAGTGCTGCATTTTTGGCATAAAGGTAAATATCAGTTTGTGCCATTTGCTGCTACATTACTGGCGGTAGTATTTACAGATTTGCTTAAAGGTGTTGCTTTAGGTATGGTGATAAGTATCATATTCGTACTCAGGGGTAACCTAAAAAGGGCATACAATTTCAGGAAAGAAGAATATGCAGAAGGCGATATTATTCACATTGATCTTGCGCAGGAGGTGTCTTTCCTTAATAAAGCAGCTATTAAGTCTACGTTGAATGACATACCTGAGAATTCTAAAGTAGTTATAGATGCTTCAGATACGGTTTATATTGCCCATGACGTACTGGATCTTATAGAGGAGTTCAGGGATATCAAATCAATAGAAATGAATGTGAAAGTAAAACTGGTTGGCTTTAAAAAGGCATACGAACTTGAAAATTCTGAAACAAACAGACACAATGTGTTTGTAGAGCACAAAGAGAAAAAAAGTAAAAAAAATAAAGAAAACACTTCTGCAGATGCAGAAACATTATAATAATATTATGGCACATAAACACAATAATACACACGAAAGCGCTGAAGAATTTTATAAAAAAATATTAGACAATAATAAAATATGGTCTGAAACTAAACTTAGCTCGGACCCTGAATATTTCGCTAAGTTGGCAAAAGGCCAGTCGCCACCTTTATTATGGATTGGATGTTCTGACAGCCGTGTTCCGGCAAATGAGGTTATTGGTGCGCAACCGGGTGAAGTGTTTGTGCACAGAAATATAGCCAATATGGTAATTCACTCTGATATGAACATGCTAAGCGTACTTGACTATGCCGTTAATGTACTCAAGGTGCAACATGTTATTGTTTGCGGACACTATGGCTGTGGGGGTATAAAAGCTGCAATGGGCAACGATTCCATCGGTCTGATCGACAACTGGATCAGACACATCAAAGACATTTACAGGCATCATCACGCAGAATTGAATGGGATTGAAGATGAACAAAAAAGATTTGACAGGTTTGTGGAGCTTAACGTAAAGGAACAGGTTAGTGACCTGGCAAAAACGTCTATCGTACAAAACGCATGGAAGCAAGGGCAGGAACTTTGTCTTCATGGCTGGGTATACGGCCTGGATAGTGGCATAGTAAAAGACCTCGAAGTAAACTATTGCGACAATGGCGACCTTAGCCTGGTAGACCAACTAATATTTAAACTGTAGGTAATTGAATAAAGAAAACCGCCTGTAAAGGCGGTTTTTTATTCAAAAAAGCAGGTTAGAATTTCAAATATAAAAACAATAATATTTACAAAGTCTGGTTCGCTGTCATTTTTTTTGCATTTACTCATTGTCAAGGTTTTCGTTAAAAACAGTAGGCAACAATTGCGGAATAAATTTTATTAATAGCGGTAGCAAAAGGCTTCCGCCGGGTAATAAGAAGATAGTAAGAGATGGAACTGTTTTACAAATTTCAAGCAGCTGTTTCTTTATTTTTTTCTTCTCTTTCTCGTCTAGTGTCCTGTGGGTGGAGTGGGTTAGGAGTAGCATAAGCTCACCGTTATTGGATAGCTCTTTTATAAGTCGGTTTTTATTTCGGTTAATAAGCAGCATTACGTTTTGCGATGCATGATCGTAAAAATGCTTCACAGGATTGCTGTATCTGAAAAACGGAAGCTCTTTACGATTCAATTTTATGAAAACATCAAACGAGGCAATGCTTTCGGCGGCAATATCATCGTGTATTTCCATTTGTTCCGATAGCTTGTACAGAAATTCTATTTCGGTTTTCTGTGCTTTGCCATCACTCCATATTGCCATACCAGCCATATCCAGCAGATAATTTTTTTCCGGCTTAGAGCCGAAATAATCCAACTCCAGTTTTTCCAGGCCGTCGGTGTCGATTTTTGAGAACTTGGTATAGCGTACTGATGATTCAAACAGCTTGATAAGCAGTTCGTCATAAGTTGACCTTTGTTCTTTAGTCTTTAAAGCTAACGATACTATGCTCATAACCGTTTCTTCGAGCTTCTTAAGGTACTTTTGCGGAATCTCGTCGTTAAGCAGGTACTGGCGGTAGGCAAGTACATCCATAAACAAAAGGGCATTTGTAAGTATGTGCGAGAAGCTTCGGCTTATAATGTTGTCATTCGTTTGAATACGCTCATCCAGAATTTCTTCCAGCTGATGGCTTTTAGATGATGCGGGCAAAACTTTTTTAAAGAAAGTAAAACCTTCGGGTGTCATCTCTTTATAAAAGGCAATCAGGCTTGCAATAAAATCGGTATGGTTGTCTTCTTTGTTCACCAGGCGGTATACATCATATAATGTATTCAGCAGGGCAACCTTTGTAATTTCCTCCGTTGTCCATCCTTTGGTTTCTTTCGCATCTATGTTACTGAAAGACACCACATGGCCGTATATAAAACCGCTATCCCGTACCGATCTGTAAAAGTCGTGGGAGTTGGCATGCACGGGAAGCTTGTTTTTTAGCTGTGCAAAAAACTTGTCGATCCAGCCGCTGGCAGATGGGTTTATCATTTCAGGGATTTATACTGCAAAACTATGCATTTTTTCTGCGTTAGAACAACAGTTAAATAAAACCTATATTTTATTTCCTGCTAAATCACTCACAATGAAATGGCATAAATTTGTTAGACAAGCTAAATCGTACGACATTAAAAGCAGGATACCCCTTTTGGCTCATTAAAGATCGGCTTCCTTGTAGGTTTCCAAAACTAGATCAAGACATAGAAAATAAAGTCAGTTATCTTAAAGTCCGATGAAATTAAAGAGGAATTTAATATTAACGCCTTTATTGCTATACTATCCAGAACAGGGTGCACCTTGAATTGTTCTCTTTTGACCGACAATGTATGTTTTAGTATTTCGCTAACACTTATTGTGATAACCCTAACAACGGCGTGCTATTTTATGTGTTAATTTCGTATAGAACAAACAATAACAAAAAAATATACCTATTATGAAAAGGACATCACTATTCAGTAAAGCGCTTTTAGGAGCAGCTATTGTAACTTTATCTTTCGGAATGCAATCTTGTAAGCAAGAGCCAAAACAGGAAGACCCAAAGGAAGTTGCAGAAGATGAAAATGAAGCAAAATTTGACGACGTTAACGACGACAAAGAAAAAGACTCTGATTATCTCGTTGCTGCTGCAGAAGTAGATATGAAAGAAATTGAGTTGGGTAAACTGGCTCAGACAAAAAGCACTAATGCAGATGTAAAAGCATTAGCAAAAATGATGATCGACGCACACACAAAATCACTTGCCGATCTAAAAGCAACTGCTGCTAAGAAAAACATAAGCCTTCCTGAATCGTTTACAGAAAAAGGACAGGATGCTTACAAAGATCTTAACGATAAATCAGGTCATGATTTTGACAAAGCATACGCTGACAAAATGGTAGACGGTCACGAAAAAATGATTGACAAAATGGAGAAAGCTTCTGAAAAAGCTACCGATGCTGATATCAGAATGTGGGCTGCGAACATGCTTCCTGAGCTAAGAAAACACTTAGAGCATGCTAAAATGACAAAAGAAAAAGTAGACGCTGTTAAAGCGTAATGCACCTAAAAAAATTGCTATGAGAAATTTATTATATATAGTTGCTGTTATACTGGTTGTCCTTTGGGCGCTGGGCAGCTTTGCCTATCACGTTGGCAGTGCATTTATACACCTGCTGCTTGTTGTAGCGATCGTAATGATTGCACTGAATTTACTAAGACGAAGAAACCCTCCCCTGGACTAATTTCCAAAATAGCAATTATTATAAAACCCCGTAATGCATCGCATTACGGGGTTTTAGTTTAGTACAAGATTATTGACGAGAGAAATTAAAGTACAAACGTCTGTTTATAAGAGTTCTCACCCCAGCTCTCTGCAAAAGGTAGATAGCTACTTCGCTTATTCATCGATAAGCCGTAAAACAAAACCCCCACCGTGAGGCAGGGGTCAAAAAAACAAACTAAAAATAGAAATTATTAATTGGCATTAGCCTTTTAATATCTTAGTACGGATAACCGTTTTCTTCAATAATTTTTGCTGCAATGGTTTCTCTTAAAGCAACCACATTTGGCATGTTGTTGTATTTTGTATAACGGCGTAGGCCCATCATCATCATGCGTTGCTCATCGCCTTCGGCAAACGAGGCAATACCTTCTTTACCTTTTATGTTTACAATGTCTACTGCTTTGTATAAGTAAAGCTGCGCCATTGCAATTTGCTCTTTTACGTTATCAGCGCCTTTTTTGTTAGCAAGCTTCTCAGTACGAAGGATAACCGACTCTGCCATGTATATCTCAATCAAGATATCAGAAGCAGCCATTAGCAATTGCTGGTGCTCGTCTAAGGCTGGTCCGTATTTTTGTACTGCCGATCCTGCTACCATTAAGAAAGCTTTTTTAAGCTTGGCTACCATTTCCTTCTCTTCAGCGAAAAGCTCAGAGTAATCGGGCGTGTCAAAAGATGGTATTCCCATTAGTTCCTCAGCAACTTTCATTGCAGGTCCTAAAAGGTCTACGTGACCCTTCATGGCTTTCTTTACTAACATACCTACCGATAGCATACGGTTAATCTCGTTTGTACCTTCATAGATACGTGCAATCCTCGCATCTCTCCAGGCACTCTCCATTGGTGTGTCTTCAGAGAAGCCCATACCACCGAAGATCTGGATACCTTCGTCAGAACAGTTCTGAACATCTTCCGATACTGCAACTTTAAGGATAGAGCATTCGATAGCGAATTCCTCAACACCTTTAAGTTCTGCATCCTGATGTGATTCGCCATTGGCAACACGCGCATTAATACGGTCTTCGATGTTTTTAGCCGCTCTGTAGCTTGCACTTTCTCCGGCGTAGCAGTTAGTAGCCATTTCAGCAAGTTTAGCACGTATAGCACCAAAATTTGCAATAGGTGTGTTGAACTGTATACGCTCGTTAGCGTACTTAGCAGAACCTGATGTTACTCTTCTTTGAGCATCAAGACATGCAGCTGCCAGTTTAATACGGCCAACGTTAAGTGCGTTCATAGCTATCTTAAAGCCATTACCTCTTTCAGAAAGCATGTTTTCTACCGGTACTTTGGTTTCATTAAAGAAAACCTGACGCGTAGAGGAGGCACGGATACCTAGTTTATGTTCTTCTTCACCAAGAGAAATACCGTTAGACGGATCGTTCTCTACAATGAAGCCTGTAATGTTTTTGTCGTCTTCAATTCTTGCGAACACAATGAATACGCTGCAGAAACCTGCATTTGATATCCACATTTTCTGACCTGTAATTTTATAGTGCGTACCATCTTCAGAAAGTACAGCTTTTGTTTTACCTGAATTAGCATCAGATCCTGCGCCCGGCTCGGTAAGGCAATAGGCACCAAACCATTCGCCCGAAGCAAGTTTAGGTACATATTTTAGTTTTTGCTCTTCAGTTCCATAAAGGGTAATTGGCATAGTACCAATACCTGTATGTGCACCGAAAGCAGTAGAAAAAGAACCTGTAGCGCCCGAAATGTAATCGCAAACCAGCATGGTAGATACAAACCCCATACCTAATCCGCCATATTCTTCGGGAACTGCTACGCCAAGAAAACCAAGTTCTCCGGCTTTACGCATGCTCTCTTCAGTAAGCGCATAATCTTTTTTCTCAAAACGGTCTTTATTAGGCCATATCTCACGGTCAACAAATTCTTTAACCGCGTCACGCATCATAATCTGCTCTTCCGAAAAATCTTCAGGCGTAAAGATGTCCTCGCTCTTAGTTTCAGTAACTAAAAACTGACCTCCACGTGCTAAATTTGCTACTTCTGCCATTGTTTTAATTTTTATATGTTTGTTAGTTGGATGTAATGTTATAAAATCTCGTACACTCCCGCAGCACCCTGACCGGTTCCTACACACATGGTAACCACGCCATATTTACCTTCGTTGCCTCTGCGTTTCATTTCGTCGAATAACTGAACGGAAAGCTTAGCTCCGGTACATCCCAATGGGTGACCTAAAGCAATAGCGCCTCCGTTTACGTTAACTATATCCGGATTAATACCCAACTCGCGAACTACTGCAAGCGACTGCGATGCAAAAGCCTCGTTAAGTTCGAATAGTTCAATATCATTCAGTTGAAGACCTGCCATTTTAAGTGCTTTCGGAATAGCCTTAACGGGACCGATACCCATAATTCTTGGTTCTACACCAGCAGCTGCATAACTCACCATGCGGGCAATAGGCTCAAGCTTAAGTTCTTTTACCATCGCTTCACTCATTACCATTACAAAAGCAGCACCATCACTCATTTGCGATGAGGTACCCGCAGTGACACTTCCGTCAGCCGCAAAAACAGGACGTAATTTACCTAAAGCTTCTAACGATGTATCAGCCCTTGGGCCTTCATCTTTAGTAACTGTATAGCTTTTGGTGGCTTTTTTGCCGTTTTCGTCTACATACACCTGCTCAACAGTGATAGGCACTATCTGGCGGTCAAATTTGCCTTCAGCCTGGGCTTTAAGCGCTTTTTGATGCGAGTTGTAACCGAAAAGATCCTGATCTTCACGAGATACCTTGAACTGTTTTGCAACAGCCTCGGCAGTAAGGCCCATTCCCCAGTAATAATCTTCATGACCTTCTTTAGCGGCTTTATAATCAGGAACAGGTTTATAACCTCCCATAGGAATGAAACTCATGCTTTCGGCACCACCTGCAATAATACATTCGGCCATGCCTGATTGTATTTTAGCAGTAGCCATTGCAATAGTTTCCAGTCCCGATGCACAGTAGCGGTTTACGGTAACTCCCGGAACGTCGTCGACTTTAAGTCCCATAAGAGAAATAAGACGCGCAAAGTTTAACCCCTGCTCAGCTTCCGGCATAGCGTTACCTACCATTACGTCATCAATTCTTGTTTTGTCGAAATCAGGCAGCTCATTCATAATGAACTGTATGGTTTCAGCGGCCAGTTCGTCAGGCCTTTTAAAGCGAAACACACCTTTGGGTGCTTTACCCACAGCTGTTCTGTATGCTTTTACTATATATGCTGTTTTCATGTGTCAGATGTTAGATTTTAACATTAAATAGCTTCTGCTAATTTAATTACGGTTATATCTTCAATTAATTGATGGATCTGTATAAAACCTTCAATACTTAGAGAAATATGTTCTTTTAAAATATTTGAATATCCTTTTCTCTCAGTCATTACTTTCTCTATCTCAGATTTATCAGATAATATATTTTGACTTTCACCTTCATTATTCTCAAATTGTCCGAGATGTGCCCATTTAAATTCAATGTCAATTGATGTATAGTGAACTATGTTTTTTCTAATCTCATTTAAAGCTTTGTATTGATTTTCTTTAAAATTTAAAAGCCATTGATAAGAAAGTAAATGGTGATATTCGGAATATTTGTTTTTTATACAATCTATAATTCGATTAAAGTCAACAGCTACTTCTTTTAAATCATTTTGAAAATAGGTCGCCCAAAGTAAATCACCTAGCCTATCCCAATAGTTGTAAATTTTTTCAAATGCAACAGCTATAAACATGCTATACCTTTTAGATGCTAGATTAACAAAATTTGGATAATATGTTATCCATTCGCGTCGGGCATCATCATAATAAGTTTGAGCATCATCTATGGGGTTGCTTATCAGGTCTTTGTACAAAAAAGCATTTGCTGTAAAATACGCTATTTCATCAGAGTTAAAAAGTAAGTTGTCTAAATTTTTTTGAAATTGAAAATTGGTCGAATTCAGATCAATACCTTTATTTCTTTGATACTTATATACATTTGATATGACTTCTGAATTCCAGACTAAAACTTGTTTTCCATTTGGAAGTTTAAATTCCATATCCATACCACTCAGAACTGTTATATTTTCTGTCTTGTATATGTTTTTTATGGTATCTTGGATTTCTTCGATTATATGCATTACAATTAATTTCTAAACGGTTTTCCCTTGGTTAACATAAACTGAATTCTCTCAAGTGTCTTTCTCTCACCTGTAAGTGATAAAAAGGCTTCCCTTTCAAGGTCAAGAAGATATTGTTCAGTAACCAGTGTGGGTTCAGAAAGATCACCACCGGCCATTACGTAAGCGAGCTTGTTGGCAATTTTCTTGTCATGCTCAGAGATATAGTGTCCGGCTTCCATACTGTCAGTTCCTACTAAGAACATACCTAGTGCCTGTTTGCCCAGTACTTTTACATCTGTACGTTTTACAGGTTGTGTGTAACCGGCTTCGGCAAGAAGTTTTGCGTGTTTTTTAGCTTCGGCAATCTGCCTGTCTTTATTTACCACGATAACATCTTTTCCTTTCTGAAGAATACCAAGATCATACGCTTCGTAAGCAGAAGTAGATACTTTAGCCGTACCGATAGTCAGGAAGTATTCCTGTAGCACGTTAAGCTCAACATCATTTTTACGGAAGGTATCAGATGCACGGAGTGCCATCTCTTTAGAGCCACCACCGCCCGGGATTACTCCAACGCCGAATTCTACAAGGCCGATGTATGTTTCTGCGGCAGCAACCACCTTATCGGCGTGCATGCTCATTTCGCAGCCGCCACCAAGTGTCATACCATGAGGCGCAACAACTACCGGAATTGAAGAGTAGCGAACACGCATCATTGTATCCTGGAACATTTTAATAGCCATGTTAAGCTCATCATATTCCTGCTCAACGGCCATCATAAAGATCATACCAATATTAGCACCAACAGAAAAGTTAGCTGCCTGGTTGCCTACAACAAGTCCGTCGTATTCTTTTTCAGCAAGGTCAATGGCTTTGTTAAGGCCCTGAAGTACGCCACCGCCAATAGTATTCATTTTAGAGCGGAACTCCAGGTTGATTATACCGTCGCCCAGATCCTGGATGATAGAGTCGCTATTGCTCCATATTTTTTTCGTTTCGCGGATGTTATTCAGAATGATAAATGCATCCTGACCCGGAATTTTTGTCTGTGATTTCGACTGAAGGTCGTAGTAATACTTAGTGCCTTCTTTTAGTGTATAGAAACTTTTGCTTCCGCTGGCAAGCATTTCGCTAATCCATGGTGCAACTGTTAGTCCTTCTGCCTGAATAAGTTCAAGGCCTTTTTCTACACCTACAGCATCCCAAATTTCAAACGGGCCATTTTCCCAGCCAAAGCCGGCTTTCATGGCGTCGTCTATTTTGTATAGATCATCTGTAATTTCAGGAACGCGGTTAGATACGTATGAGAACATACCTGCAAAATTCTTGCGGTAAAATTCGCCTGCTTTATCAACGCCTTTAATAAGCACTTTGAAACGGTCGATAGGATTCTCTATAGTTTTTGTAAGCTCCAGTGTAGCGAATGATGCTTTTTTACCTGGACGGTATTCTAAAGTGTCAAGATCCAGCGTAAGGATGTCTTTATCTACTTTTTTGTAAAAGCCCTGTCCGGATTTACTACCCAGCCATTTGTTCTGCATCATAGTGTCTATAAAGCCAGGAAGCTTAAATAGCTCATGCACTTCATCGTTAGGACAGTTTTCATAAATACCATTGGCAACGTGTACAAGGGTATCAAGTCCAACTACGTCAACCGTACGGAAGGTAGCCGACTTAGGACGACCAATAACCGGTCCCGTAAGTTTGTCAACTTCTTCTACAGTAAGGCCCATTTCCTTAACCTGGTGGAAAAGGCTCATAATACCATATATACCAATACGGTTACCAATAAAGGCCGGTGTGTCTTTAGCAACAACAGATGTTTTGCCTAAGAATTTTTCACCGTAATTATTTAGGAATTCCAAAACTTCAGAAGAAGTCTTCGGGCCCGGAATTATTTCAAAAAGCTTTAAGTAGCGCGGAGGATTGAAGAAGTGCGTTCCGCAAAAATGTTTCTGGAAATCTTCGCTTCGGCCTTCACTCATAAAGTTTATAGGAATACCCGAAGTATTTGAAGTAATAAGTGTTCCCGGTTTACGGTATTTTTCAACCTGCTCGAAAACTTTTTGTTTAATATCAAGCCTTTCCACAACCACTTCAATAATCCAGTCTACGTTGGCAATTTTTGCCATGTCGTCTTCTGTGTTACCCGTTTTAATCCTTTCTGCAAACTTTTGGTGGTAAATAGGAGAGGGTTTAGATTTTAGGGAGTTAGCAAGGTGTTCGTTAACTATCCTGTTTCTTACAGCTTTGCTTTCAAGTGTAAGTCCTTTTTTTTGTTCAGCTTCGGTAAGTTCTTTTGGCGGAATATCCAGCAAAAGCACTTCAACACCTATATTGGCAAAATGACAGGCAATCGCCGAGCCCATTATGCCGGAGCCTATTACAGCTGCCTTCTTAATAGTGCGTTTCATTTATTTTGTTCTTTTTTAGTTTGACGGATGCCCGGCCAAGACCAAACCTCCGCGTTTTTGTTTGTTATTCAGTCGGTTCGTTGTTATCGTTGTTGAATATCAGTTTTTCTGATATCAGCTCATTTATAATTTCGGCAACTTCCATAAAGTTGTCCAGTTTATCCTGAGATACATGCTGGCGTATAACTTCATTAAACTTTAAAACCCTGTCGCGTGAAAGTTCTCTTTTCTCCTTGCCTAATTTAGTAAGGTGTATAAGTACGCCACGTCCATCTACCGGGTTTTTCTTGCGAACTATAAGGCCTTTATCTTCCATCGACTTAAGAGTACGTGTTAAGCTTGTTGGCTCCATACCCATTTGCGGCCCCAATGCTGTAGAGGGTATGCCGTTATCTTTATCGATGGAAAGCAATGCAAACCCTACCGACATGCTGGCGCCATATTTAGAGGCTTCTTCGTTGTACATTCTTGAAACTGCCTGCCATGTAGCCCTCAGTGCGTAGTCTATTGTTTTCTCTCTCATACGTTATAGTTTATCAAATATACAAATTATTTATTATGCATGCATATTAAATACGTAAAAAATTATCGTTAACAAAATACTCCCGGTGAAGGGATTTTTGGGGTGTAATTTGCTGATTCTAGTAAATATAAGAATTTATTTGAAGAATAATGCAATAAAAAACTCCCGTACTACGGGAGTTTTATGTTATTTTTAGGATGTTCAATTACTTCTCATCTATAAAGGTGGTTTTACCTCCATTAGCGGTAACACTTTCCACATTATACATGATCTTCTTTTTACCTCTAAAGTCCATATCCGGAAAAGCATCTGTAATTCTCGCTTTTAAAAGTTCAAATTCATCCTTAATACGCACGCTATCGCTAATGGGTATCGTTGTTCTATAGGTAATTAATGGAAGCAGTTCGTCTTTTGTAAAAACATACATTATACCGGTAATCTGTGGGCGCGTTTTGATATCTTCCATAGCTTTAGGAAGCTTGTATTTATCTTCTACTTTAGATAGAAGCTTATTTTTGTACAGTTTGATGCTTTTATCTTCATCGAACTTTAGCATGCTTTCAGACTCATCCAGTGATTTAACTGCCAGTAAAGAATAATTATAGGCATCAATAATTTTATTGTTTTCTTCGGCCTTTTTAGCCATGTCGTAATAATTTTTGGCTGTTTTTTTCAGGTGGCCAAACATACTTACTTCAATATCATTAATTTTCCATCCCTTATCTGTTTTATTATAAACCACTACGAAAAGGTAGTCGTTAGAATACAGGCTTGTCGTTAAAAGCGATACATACGTTTCTTTTTCCTCAGCCAGGTATTTAAACGTGTATTTTTTTTGGTCGGATGGAATCTCTACATATTTAAAGGCTTTAGGCAGCTTTACTTCGTATTCATCGTATATAGTGTAATCGTTATTAAGGTAACCTTCGCGGTATAACCATACCACATTACGTGTCTCTGCCTGAAGGTGCTTAATGAACTTTTCGGTACCTAGTGCTTTATATGTTTTTAAGTTGCTGGTTTGCATAGCTACCAGAAGGCTGTCATTTTTTGCCTTGATGGTTTGTCTTAATTTCTCGCTAATATCTTTGTTAGCTGTAACGGTTTCACTATTGCAGCTTTGTAATAAAGCAACAAAGCTTAATAAAAGTAATACTCTTATTCTCATGGTTTGGTTGATAATAAATTGGAAACGAAATTAGGGCTAAATTATGTAAAAGGCAAAACCGCTCTTATCTCAAATGGTTTATTACTCTAATAACGTTAGATATTTTGGAGGAAAGTTATCCGTAAGCCATACTTTGTTTTCGGAAACAATAAATGTGTAGCCATCGGTATGCATTCTTGCTGATGCTACTTCAAACACTATAGGTTTACCGTGACGGCTGCCTACATTTGTAGCGGTTGCAATATCACTGCTTAAATGTACGTGATGGCGCTCGCGCTTTTCAAGCCCATGCTGTAGTATACTTTCTATATTTGTTATTGCGGTGCCATGGTATAAAATTTCAAGGGGCTGTTGAGGTATATACCCCAAATCAATAGTTACCGAGTGCCCCTGACTAGCCCTGATAAGAGTTAGGTCTTCATTAAAAGCAAAACGCTTTTTTGCATTGGTGTCTACAATATATTTCAGTATTTCGATATCAATTTTAGTTCCGGCGATATGTATTTTTTCAAGAAGGGTATCTACAGAAACCCAGCCATTCTCATCAAGAGTTACACCTATCGTTTCCGGCTTATGGCGCAGCACAAGGCTCAGAAATTTACTTATGTGTGTTGTTTCTTTTTCGGTTAACATATTTTTATTCGTATTGCTCCAGTTCGTCATTAAGATCATTAATAAAGTCGTTCAATGTAACTATGTGACCAATCCTGCTGTTAACCGGAAATATATTAATCAGGTAGTTATTTTGACGTATTAGCGGAATAAGTACTTCTTCTAAAGCATCAAGGCTTAGTTTAAACGGAACGCAGTCTGCCCAGTCCGGCGTAAGGTTGCTTTCTATAAAGCCTTCAGCTGTCCATAATGAAATTACAGTGTTGTGTTCTACTTCGGCTAAGGTAAAATTACCATCGCTATCAATTATCGTCCATACCTCTTCAAAGTCGGCAATTTTGCGGATAAAATAGTCGTATCTATTTTTTGGTGATAGTGATGATACATTTTCAATTTCGTGGTGATTCATTTTACAAATTTAAGAAATCAAACTTAAGTTTAGCCTTCAGCATTTTTGCAGCTTTGGTATACCCGCCTTCCGAACCATCCACAAAATGAATATGTCCATCTTTAAGATCCCTTACGTAGCAGGACATTACAGATGCATTGCTGATGTGTAGCCCATAGATTATTTCATCTTCGGTTTCCATTTTATCCAGCAGTTCAACAAGTGCTTCACGTTGCGAAGCACTTCCTGTAATGACAGTATTTATACGTCCATCAATAACAAGTGTGTCGCTCATTTCTACAAGGCTATTTAAATATTCCTTTCCTTTTTTTGTGGTGAAATAAATACGCCCATATATGCTTAACACCCAGGTGCGTAAAAGTTCAAACCATTTTATCCTGCCCAGGCGCACACGCATTTCTGTACCCAAACGGCTAAAAGTAGTTTTAAGTTTTAATCGGGAGACCGATATTGGCTGCCTTACGTCAGGTGTGCCATAAAGCTCATCCATTTTTTGCAATACTTTTTTAAAGGCATTTGCCTGAAGCTCTACGTGCTGTGCTATAATAAGAAGGGTTACAATTTCATCTTTATCTTCCGGTGGTGGAATCTGGTCCCATCGACACTGCATGCCTGTAAGGTCAAGTTCTTCAAGTTGAGGTTTGTGTCCGGTAAGAAGGTAGTCTTCACCTTTAATAATTTTTTCGGCATAATCAAGTCCGCTCCCCAACACAACCGGAATTGAAAATGCTTCCGACCTACTGAATTTTGCTATGTGTATTTTATGCCCTTTTTTATAAATGTCTGCAACAGCAACAGTACCTGTTCGTAACTCTAAACCAAAATTACCCACTGTATTTTGACTATAAAGAATAAGCGCCTTCATAAGCCTGTCAATCAGGGAAGCCGGGACAATAAATGTTGCACCATCGCCGCCAAAGAAAAACGGAACCGTAATATTCATTGCAAACGCAATATTTAGTACAGTGACAATGCTTCCGGCTGCAATAAGGTTAACATCCTGATGGCGTCCTCCTAATACCGATTGCGTGCTGCCTTTTATATCGGTAATGATGACATGCCAGTCAGAAGGTATAGTTTTGAATAAACTTTCATCAGACAACAAAGTACTCAATGACACTTTACTTGAAGGTAAATCGGTATAGAATTGTTCGTAGTTATCGGGGTTCATAATTTCAGTGATATAGTGCTATAAAAGCTAAAACTCCCCGTAGTAACGGGGAGTTTATTTTATTTTTCTTTATCTGTCGCACCATCCCTGTATATTTTGTCGTACAGTTTCTGATACTTTTCTTTTACAGCTTTACGCTTCAGTTTAAGGGTAGGGGTCATTTCGCCGCCGTCTACACTCCAAATGTCGGGGGTAATTTCAAATTTTTTAACCTGTTCCCAGTGTCCGAATTTTTTATTGATCCCTTCAACTTCTTCCTGTATCCTTTCGTGAACCTCTTTACTATTGGCAATCTCCTCGTTGCTTCCAAGTGTAATGCCTTTGCGTGAAGCCCATTGTTTTACAAATTCAAAGTCAGGCTGAATAAAAGCCGCCGGCATTTTCTCGCCATCGCCAATAACCATTATCTGCTCAATAAAGCGTGATTGTTTCATTGCATTTTCAATAAGCTGAGGTGCAATATATTTACCGCCAGATGTTTTAAACATCTCTTTTTTCCTGTCTGTAATTTTAAGAAAACCTTCATCGTCAATAATACCTATATCACCGGTATGAAAATAACCGTCTTTAAGTACTTCATCGGTTTTTTCTTTATCATTAAGGTAACCCAGCATCACATTAGGGCCTTTGCATAAA
Organism: Flavobacterium psychrophilum; assembly: GCA_001708385.1. NCBI lineage: Bacteria > Pseudomonadati > Bacteroidota > Flavobacteriia > Flavobacteriales > Flavobacteriaceae > Flavobacterium > Flavobacterium psychrophilum. Next base: position 3,668,035 of record CP012388.1, read on the forward strand.
ATCTCGCCGTCTTCGGCAATTTTTACTTCGACGCCTTTAAGTGGTTTACCAACGGTACCAATTTTAAAGCCTCTGTTACGCTCGTCATTTACTGCAATAACGGGAGATGTTTCTGTAAGTCCGTAACCCTCCATAACCGGAATTCCCGCTGCAGCGAACACACGCGCAAGCCTCGGCTGTATTGCAGCACTACCAGATACCATAAGTTCCAGGTTCCCTCCAAGTCCTGCCTTCCATTTTGAGAAGATAAGCTTACGGGCAATCCATAATTTAAAACCATACCAAGGGCCATTAGCCCCGTTAGGTTCGTATTCGTGGCCTACGTCAACTGCCCAGAAGAACAATTTGCGTTTAATGCCTGTCAGGTCTGCACCTTTAGCGATAATCTTATCGTATACTTTTTCAAGAAGGCGGGGCACTGCAGTAATAACAAATGGCTGCGCTTCTTTAATATTATCGCTTACTTTTTCAATAGATTCAGCGAAATAGGTAGATACACCAAAATACTGGTATAAATACAAGATCATTCTTTCGTAAATATGGCAAATAGGGAGGAAGCTCAAAGACCTGCTGTTGCCGGCTTCAAACGGAACCCTTTCAGCACTCATTAAAACATCCGAAACGATGTTTTTATGTGAAAGCATAACGCCTTTCGGTCTGCCTGTGGTACCCGATGTATAGATAACCGTTGCCAGTTCATCTTCGGTAATGGCATCTTTAATGGCATCAACCTCGTTTTGGTTCGATGTATCTTTACCAAGCTCTAAGATCTCGTTCCAGTTCTTGCAACCGCTTACCTCGTTAAAAGAATATATCTCCTTAAGGTTAGGAATATTGTTTCTTACAGATGAGATCTTCTTAAACAGGTCTTCATCCGAAACAATACAATAAATAGATTCCGAGTGGTTTAATATATATTCAAAATCTTCTTCGCTAATGGTAGGGTATACTGGTACATTTTGTGCTCCGGTCTGTAGTATGCCTATATCGCAAATGTGCCACTCCGTCCTGTTGTTAGACGATATAACAGCAATACGGTCGTTTTTCTTAACGCCCATACGCAACAAACCACGTGAAAAAGCATTTGCCTTATCAATATATTCCTGTGTTGAGGTCTTAATCCACTCGTTGCCATATTTAGTAACCAGCGCATCAGACAGGTTATATTTCTCCAGCTGGTGGTACGGAAAATCAAAAAGACGTGTTATAGTTGTCATAGGCGTTTATATAGTTTGTTCCTGCAAATTATGAAAAAAATATATATGTAAACCTAAAGTTACAAATTATTAAAAAATAAATTGAAAAAATTGTAAAACTCTTATAACAGCCGGATTTTGATCTTTTTTGGGCGTTCCCTTCGTTGCATTACGGGCGGGCTTTCGTTTTATCCGTTCCCTTCTTCGGCGGGTAAGGGATATCAACGCAATCCATATTTACAAATTCGGGATACTTTTAATATTTACGCTAAGTAGTTTGTAGCCATCATCAGTTTTAATAAAATCAAAACTGTCCTGTACCAAATCATTGTCTTTTTTATGGTTAATGATAACACTCATCAGTGGATATTTCGTGGTGTTAATGTTACCGCAGTTGTCACGGTATTTATCAAACTCTTTTTCTATATCATCAGGAACAGGGGCGAAGCTGTTAGCCATTATCATATAATCGCTTCCGGGCTTTATCTGCTTAAGGCATTGCGCGATTGCACTGTAATGCTCTCTAATGAATTCGGCAGATGGCTGGTGCAACCATCCTTTGTTTTCATCCCAGTAGATTATTTTAGAGTAGGCAACTTTGTTTAATGTGCTTTGCGATATTTTGTTAAGTACATCGTTTTTTAAAAAATGCTCAAATAATGCCTTGTTATTTATAAAGGAGTAGTATTTTCCATTGAGTGACTTAAAGTTGGTACGGTAGCTTTCTTCGGCAGGCTCATTTGTTATTTCAAGTGAATAATAATCAAGGTCAGGGTTGTATGTAACATTCTCCGCTAGTATCTCATTTTTTATATTGATTATATAGCCTTTTCCTCCGGTCCAGTACCAGCCCGGGCTGCCTTCATAATTAGTTTTGTCTTTCTCTTTTACAGCACCCTTCACGCCGAAGGCAATACCGTTCTTAAATCGGGTAAGGCTATTATAGTCAGCAGGAATTACAGGTTTGCCCTCACTGTTAAACATACCAACTTTGTCTTTTGATGTGTAGCGAATAAACCCTTCGCTTTCACAGTCAAACGTTGCATCGTTTACATATAGGCTATCTCGTCCAAATTGTCTGCCGTTTTTAAGCAGGTAATAACTATCCCATTTTTTATTATTTTCCTCCATTACGGCTACCACGTCGTCAAACTTTTTAGCGTTGGTAGCACCCATGAATTTCGGGGATATCTTTTCTTTGCCCTTGGCATCTTTAAAGCCTATAAGATATTGGTCTTTGTCGTAAAAAGTAGTCCAGGTGTCCTTTTTTTTCTCGCACGAAACTAGGGTGAATATCACTAATGCAAACAGGTATATTGGTTTCATAAGTATTGGTTTGATTGGTAGTATAACAAATATACCCAGTACTTTATTTTACAGAAACTTATAAATGTTAAGGTTTTGTGAGAATTTTAAGATTTTAAAAAGTTGTCTTAATCAGTGGATATATTTTTAAAATCTATTTTGTTATCAGGATTTTATCGTTTATTTAAATTTCGTATATCTTGCTATTGTCTTTTAAGATGGTTGTAAATAACTGGTAAATGTGTGTAATCGTTTTTACGTTTCCTAATTTATATACTGGTATACTGGAGATAGTATTGTAAATATTTTTTCTGAAAATTTATAATGCAAAACGCCCCACATTGCTGCGGGGCGTTATATCTAAAAATCGAATGATCTGATTATCTTTTCTCAATCCACTGGCGTGCATTAACAAACGCTTCATGCCAAGGCGAAACCTCGTCGTTACGTCCTTCCGGGTAATAAGCCCAGTTCCACTGGAACATAGAGCGCTCAATGTGAGGCATCATAACCAGATGGCGGCCATCATTACTTGCCATCATTGCGATGTCAAAGTGAGATCCGTTAGGGTTTGCAGGGTAACCTGTGTAACCGTATTTAGCTACAATGTTATAACGGTCTTCGCTGTACGGAAGGTTAAATTTACCTTCACCGTGAGAGATCCATACACCTAGTGTGCTGCCTGCTAATGTAGATAGCATTACCGAGTTGTTCTCCTGTACAGTTACAGATGTAAATCCGCTTTCGTGTTTGTGGCTATCGTTGTGAAGCATTTTAGGTTTTACCTCATGGTCAGGATTGATAAGTTCAAGCTCTACAAACAGCTGACATCCGTTACAGATACCTACGGATAATGTATCTTCTCTTTTAAAGAAGTTGTCAAGTGCCGCTTTAGCTTTTTCATTGTAAAGGAAAGCACCTGCCCAGCCTTTAGCCGAACCAAGAACGTCTGAGTTAGAGAAACCACCCACAGCACCAATAAACTGAATGTCTTCCAGTGTTTCGCGGCCTGCAATAAGGTCGGTCATGTGAACGTCTTTTACATCAAAACCGGCAAGGTACATGGCGTTTGCCATCTCACGCTCAGAGTTTGAACCCTTCTCACGGATGATAGCTGCTTTTGGCCTTGGCTTGGATGCATCAATCGCTACTTTCTTACCGTCAAAATGAGCAGGGAAAGTATATTGTAGCGGTTGGTTTTTATAGTTGTCAAAACGCTCCTGCGCTTTTTGTTTACCACTTTGTTTCTGGTCAAGAAGGTAAGAAGTCCTAAACCAGGTATCTCTTGTTTCGGTAACATCAAAAGTAAGGTTGGCATCACTATTTTTTATAGTAATAACCGCACCTTCTTTAGGCTGACCTATAAGTGTGAATGTAACGTTGTTTTTAGTAAGCTCAGCCTCGATAGAAGCATCTGCCTGAATAACAATAGCGATGTTTTCGGCGAATAAAGCCTTAACCGTATCAGCCTCGTTAAGGCCTGTAAGGTCATATTCAGCACCAAGACTTACATTAGGGAAACTCATTTCAAGAAGGGTGGTAATAAGACCACCGCTGCCTATATCGTGACCCGCAGCAATCCTGCCTGCTTTAATAAGATCCTGTATAACGTTGAATGTATTTTTAAAAGAAGCAGCATCTGTAATAGTTGGCACTTCATCACCTATAGCATTTAGTACCTGAGCGAAAGAAGATCCGCCAAGTTTGTATGCATCACCCGAAAGGTTAATGTGGTAAATGTTTCCGCCGTTCTTCTTAAGAACAGGCTCAACAACTTTAGAAATGTCAGAACAGTTACCTGCAGCCGATATAATTACAGTACCCGGAGCAATAACATCGCCGCTTGGATATTTTTGTTTCATTGATAGTGAATCTTTACCTGTCGGGATGTTGATTCCTAACTGTATAGCAAAGTCAGAACAAGCTTCAACAGCTTCGTAAAGTCTTGCGTCTTCACCTTCGTTTTTACAAGCCCACATCCAGTTAGCAGAAAGCGACACACTTTTAAGCCCGTCTTTAAGCGGAGCCCAGATAATGTTACTTAATGATTCCGCTATAGCAGTACGGCTTCCTGCAGCAGGGTCAACAAGGGCAGCAACAGGCGAGTGGCCTATAGTTGTTGCGATACCTTCTTTACCAGCGTAGTCAAGTGCCATAACGCCAACGTTGTTTAACGGAAGCTGGATAGGCCCTGCAGTTTGCTGTTTGGCAACTTTACCACCAACACAACGGTCAACTTTATTGGTTAACCAGTCTTTACAAGCCACAGCTTCTAACTGAAGTACCTGATTAAGGTATGTATGTATTTTGTCCTGGGTATAGTCCGGATTAGCATAGTTTGCTTCAATAGTTTTGTCCGCCATGATTGTTTTTGGCGAAGAGCCAAACATATCTTCAAGAGCAAAATCCATTGGTTTAGCACCTGTAGTGGCCGATTCAAATGTAAACCTGTGATCACCTGTAACATCACCTACCTCATACATTGGTGAACGCTCACGGTCTGCAATACGTTTAAGGGTATCAATGTCTTTCTGTCCAATCACAAGTCCCATACGCTCCTGCGACTCGTTACCAATTATTTCTTTAGCCGAAAGGGTAGGGTCACCCACCGGCAATTTATCAAGGTCAATTTTACCTCCTGTTTCTTCTACAAGTTCAGAAAGACAGTTTAAGTGTCCACCCGCGCCGTGATCGTGAATAGAAACAATTGGGTTGTTTTCGCTTTCTACCAGTCCGCGAACGGCATTGGCAGCACGTTTTTGCATTTCAGGGTTTGAACGCTGAATTGCATTAAGCTCAATACCTGAGTTGAATGCTCCTGTATCGGCAGATGATACTGCTGCACCACCCATACCAATACGGTAGTTTTCACCACCAAGTATAACTACTTTATCGCCAACCTGTGGCTTTTGTTTTTTCGCCTGACTTTCCTTACCATAACCGATACCACCGGCAAGCATGATCACTTTGTCGAAACCAAGTTTGCGGGCATCCTCTTCGTGTTCGAAAGTAAGTACCGAACCGGTAATTAGCGGCTGTCCGAATTTATTACCAAAGTCAGATGCACCGTTAGATGCTTTTATTAAGATATCCATTGGGGTTTGGTAAAGCCATTTACGCTCATCCATACCTGCTTCCCACGGACGGTTTTCTTCAAGTCTTGAATACGATGTCATGTACACTGCTGTACCTGCCAACGGAAGTGAACCCTGACCACCTGCAAGCCTGTCACGAATTTCACCACCACTACCTGTTGCAGCACCGTTAAAAGGCTCTACTGTAGTAGGGAAGTTATGTGTTTCAGCTTTGATCGAGATAACCGAATCAAATTCAGTTACCTGGTAAAAGTCAGGTTTATCAGCTGTTTTAGGAGCAAACTGCTCTACACGAGGGCCTTTAATAAAAGCTACGTTGTCTTTATAAGCCGATACTATATCGTTAGGATTTTCCTGCGATGTTTTTTTAATAAGTTTGAATAGTGAAGATGGTTTTTCTTCACCATCAATTACAAACGTACCGTTGAATATTTTGTGACGGCAATGCTCAGAGTTAACCTGAGAAAAACCAAACACTTCAGAGTCGGTAAGTTTTCTGCCCAGTTTTGTAGCAAGGTTGTTAAGGTAGTCAACCTCTTCCGGGTTTAGTGCCAAACCTTCTTTTTCATTGTAAGCAGCAATATCGCTGATTTCAAGAATGGATTCAGGCTGAATGTTTATAGTGTAAATATCCTGGGTAAGTCCGTTATATTTCTGCGAAAGCATAGGGTCAAAATCCGTAGATCCTTCGCTTGATTTAACAAACTCCTCAATCCTGATGATACCGTCGACACCCATGTTTTGGGTAATCTCTACGGCGTTGGTACTCCAGGGAGTGATCATGGTGGCGCGTGGTCCAACAAAAAAATCCGTCAGGGCGGATTTTTCTATCTTATGTGCGTTCCCAAAAAGCCAGTTTAGTTTTGAAATGTCTTCTGCTGATAGCTCGTTTTGCGATTGTACTGCAAAAACCGTATTCGTCTGGTTTCCGAAGAAATGAATCATTACAATTGTAGTTACGTGTTGAGTGTGCAAAATTAATCTAATTTTCTAAGAAACACAAACTTTACATAGTGTATAATGTGATGTAAAAAAAGGTTAGAGGGAGGGAGCGAATTATACTTTGAAATTTACAAATATTGCTTTCTTTCATGCCTTATTTCTGTAAAGGTTCTACAGTCATTTCCGAAATCATCCCGATAGGCAGATAAACTTAAAATCTTCAACAGGCAAAAGAAGTAACGAGTAAAAATATTAAAATGTACGATAACCTAAGGCCTCCTCTAAGCTGAAGTAAGCTTATCCCAAATCAAATGCATCAGCTAGATAAAATAAAAGATATACTATAAAAAGAAAAAGTTCAAACATCTTTTAAATATCTGAACTTTTATCAAATTTGTGTAATCAAAAATAGTCAACATATTTTAAGATTAGTCAATCTAAAAAACGAAATTACTTTCTCTTCATTACTATTTCCATACTTTTGAATTCCTTACCATTTTTGGTGTCGAACATTTCCATTTTTCGGGTGTTGGCATCTACAATGGTATACATTTCGCGGTAAGCCGTTTTTTTTCCGTTCATAGGGTTTACCATATCACCTTTAAGCGCTATAGATTTGTTGGCTTCATTCCATGTTCCGGTGGCTACCATCATCCCCGTTCCCATGTTATCTATAAAGGTTGTAGTAAACTCTTTGCTTGCATTGTTGTAAGCCAGTGTGCTTTTACCTTCAAAAGGCTGACCCATCATTGTACCCTTGTAGTTTGCTTCCTGGTAACGCCCGCCAAGTATCATTTTAATATCGGCGGTTGATGTAGCTTTTTCCGGTTTTGCATCGGGGCCCATCCAGAACGTCATATCGCAATTCCATGTGCCTATTTCTTCGGCCATCATTTTGTGAGGCGTGCCGGGTGTGGCGTACTCTATCCATGCTTTTTGCTGCGCAGCAGAATCTAAAGGCTCTTCTGTAACAGGTTCTTCCGTTTTTACGGAGTCTGATGTAGTAGTAACGTCTGTTTCTACTTTAACTTCTTTTTTGCACGAGGCAAAGCACAATGCCATGACAGACATCGTAATAAATAATTTTTTCATAATCGTTGTTTTACAGTTTGTTACCAGTAAAGTTATGAAAAAAATGAATTACGTTTTTTCTATTCTTCAGGAAAAGCTTTGCTTTCATAAGCGCCCATATCGGGAGCGGAAGTATTTCGCAATGCGCCTGTTATGTCGTTTGGCACTGTCGCAGCAATTGTAGGATCCGCAGAGCCGTTAGGGCCTCCTGTTGCTTCTCCTAAATTAAGTTTACTATTGCGTGCGTCCTGAAAATCGGGCCTGTCTTCTACTGAAGATGCAGGTGTTAGGCAGTTATTGTATGCTACAAGCTCAGGGTTATTTGCGGCACGCGGATAAAGCGGATTGTTTCTAAGTTGGTTAGAAAAGTCTACCATCTTTATCAGGCAATTATTGAAGGCGCATTTAAACGCTGTATCGTTAGGGAATTTGTATTCAAGTGATACTCCAACATTTGATGATCCGTAAATAATACAGTTGTCAAAAGTTGCATTTACGTTACTTACGTTTATAGCATCTACCGTTTCGTAGTAGTCATTTATAAGAACAGGAACCTGGTTGAAACTTCCAAAATAGTTAGCGAAAGTACAGTGCTTAAAGTTATAATTACCGCCTCCGGTTAATGCTAAAGAAGCCTGTCCTGCATTATTAATTACAAGATTTTGTCCGTTAATGTTAGCTCTTCGCGCTAATATCCCGATGTTTCCGCAATTGTATATCTCAGTATTGTTCATTCTTAAAGCTTCAATAGTTCCGGTGCTGGCTTCCATCAAAATACCTACAACAGCATTTTTTATGATAAGGTTGTTAAGGTTATTTCCTGTACTTCCTTCCTGTATCCATACCGTAACCCATTGTCCGGGTGCGTCTGAGAATTCAGGCTCAAGCCTGTCGCCTTCAAAAATTACTTTGTTTTCAGGGGTCGGTGTATCACCTTCATTACCTATTTTTAGTGAAGCACCACGTCGTACTAAGAGTCCCGATCCATCATGAAAGTGCGCTTTCACTCCGGGATTAATTGTGAGCGTCTTACCCTGAGGAACGGTGGCCATACCATATATAACATAGGGTTTGGTGTTGGTCCAGTTTAATTCGGTATCGTCTAAATTAAATCCATATATAAGTTGTGGGTCGGTGTCGCTTGTGGGCACGGCCTCGTAATTACCCTGGTCATCCCGCTGAGGGTACAGGAACACAGCATCCTGAACCAGAGTAACCAATTCTACTTTCTGCTGGTTGGCACCGCTGTCAAATAAAATTTGGTCATTATACAAGAAGGTAGTTTCATTATTGGCATATTCTGTATAATCAATAGTAGTTTCAATAAAAACAAACATACTGTCTTTAGCAAGTAACTCTACGTTATTAAACACTTTTCCGGGCTTTCCATCTACCATTAAACGATATTTCGATTGCTCTCCCTCTCCAAGCGCTATGGTTGGTATTGTTATATCCTTATTACTACGGTTATATACTTTAAGGGTGTAGGTGCTCGATCCTATATTTGTAAACACAGTGTCAAGGTATACAGTATCTCTGGAAAATTCAAGACCTCCGGTGCTACGCTCAAACTCAAAGTCGTCACGGCAGGAAGTGAAACATAAAGAGAACCCGATAAAAAGTAATAGTAAATAATGGCGCATAGCGTTAAACAATTTTTGGTAAAAATAGCTATTAATTTGAAATATCGAAACGTAATATAGCTGTTAACGCACTATTGTAAGATTTAGTTTGTAGGAGGTAAAAAGGTCCGATGAAAACCTATTATATAATGTTAGTATAATACGATCTGGCTCGCTTGATTTAATTTCAGACAACAGACATACGGCTTCCATACTTCCGACTTCTTTTGTACTTTTACAATCCTTAAATTAATACTATGTCATTCGATAAAGAAAAGGCGCTGAAAATGTGCAACGACTTCGCAAAAAATACATTAATGGAAACTCTTGAAATTGTCTATACCGATGCAGGTGAAGGGTTTTTGGAAGCAAAAATGCCTGTTAACTCGAGGGTACACCAACCAATGGGGTTATTACATGGCGGAGCTACAGTTGCCCTTGCTGAAAGCGTAGGTAGTGCGGCATCTTTACTATTTGTAAATCCGGAGTTACAGGAAGTACGCGGAATTGAAATTTCGGCAAACCATTTAAGAAGTAAACGTGAGGGAGTTGTTACAGGAACTGCAAGAATAGTACACCAGGGCAGAAGTCTTCATCTTTGGGAGGTTAGAGTAACCGACGAAAACGGAAAGCTGATATCACTTTGCAAAATAACCAATATGGTGCTGCCAAGAAAGCGATAGTTTGATATTCGGTAATTTGGTTATTTGTGTGCAGTGTCTTCAAATAACCAGATCCACAACTCCCAAACCTACATTCAATGACTAATTTATTTCAAAAAATCGAACTACAGTTACAGCAGGGATTCCCCTTTGCTGTATTCGCTAAACCGGGAATTGACACCGTTACCGGTGTTTTTCAGAATACTTCAGAAGCGCATTTGCTGACGGATTTCAGCCAAAAAGGTTTTGCTTTTGCTCCGTTTGATGGTGAGGATGTTTGTTTTATTCCGGCGCATGCCGCAGATGTTTTGTCGGTGACAATATCAGCTAATGGTTTTTCGCCTTCAAAAGTAAAACAACCTGCTATAAATGAAGCTGCTAAAAAAACATTCGAAGATTTAGTCGCTAAAAGTGTATCGGTAATAAAAGAAGGACAATTCGAAAAACTGGTTTTATCCAGAAAAGAAAGTGTAGAAATAGGGGCGAGCGATATTTTGGGTATTTATCAGAAGTTATTGTATACTTATCCAATGGCATACCGCTATTGTTTTTATCATCCTAAAAGCGGATTATGGATGGGGGCAACCCCGGAACAATTGCTTAAAGTAGAAAATAAAACCCTGCATACCGTTGCTCTTGCAGGAACACAGCTTTATAAAGAAGGGGAAGAGGCAGTTTGGGAAAATAAAGAGAAAGAAGAACAGCGGTTTGTAACCGATTATATTATTGGTTCCTTAAAAGAATATACGGTTGATGTTAGGTATACCGAACCGTATACTTTTAGGGCGGGCAATATAGTTCATATTAAAACAGATATATCTGCGGAGCTATCAGCTTCAGATAGTTTAAAAGGAATCGTGCAAACGCTTCATCCCACACCTGCCGTGTGCGGACTCCCAAAACAAAAAGCTAAGGATTTTCTTTTAGCAAATGAAGGTTACGACCGCGAATATTATTCAGGTTTTTTGGGCGAGGTTAGTACCGATTTTGCAAGCGGACAGCCCAAAACCGATTTGTTTGTTAACCTTCGATGCGTGAAAATTGATGGTGATACAGCACATATATATATAGGATGTGGAATTACTAAAGACAGCAACCCCGAAAATGAATTTATTGAAACTGTAAATAAGTCTATTACAATGCGCAGAGTGCTTTAGTGCGGGTTTGGTAATTTGGTTATGCGGTTATTTGTAAACCATCAGGTGCTCTTCATACATTCTTCGTAACTTTGCTGCTTTGAAACCTGAAACAAAATAAATGAAATTAGATATACTAGTATTTGGTGCACATCCAGACGATATAGAGTTAAGTTGTGGTGCCACTGTTGCAAAAGAAATATCCCTGGGGAAAAAGATTGGGATAGTAGATTTAACACGTGGCGAGCTTGGAACTCGTGGTTCGGCAGAGCTGAGAGATGAGGAAGCGGCAAACGCTGCTAAAATTTTAGGTGTCGATATTCGGGAAAACCTTCGTTTTCGCGATGGATTTTTTTTAAATGACGAAACACATCAATTAGAGGTTATAAAGATGATACGTAAATACTGTCCGGATGTTGTTATTTGTAACGCGGTTGATGATCGTCATATCGATCACGGTAAAGGAAGTAAACTGGTATCAGATTCATGTTTTCTTTCCGGGCTAATGAAAATAGAAACGGAAATTGATGGAGTGTCGCAGGAGGCATGGAGGCCAAAGATTGTATATCATTATATACAGTGGAAAAATCTTGTTCCCGATTTCGTTGTCGATGTTACCGGATTTATGGATAAAAAAGTAGACTCGCTTATGGCGTATAAGTCGCAATTTTACGATCCAAATAGTACCGAACCGCTAACGCCAATTGCAACAAAAAACTTTAAAGAAAGCATTCTTTACCGTGCAGCCGACCTTGGCAGATTAATTAATACAGAATATGCCGAAGGTTTCACTGTTGAAAGGTATTTGGCAGTGAACAGTTTAGGAGATTTGATCTAAAAAAGTTTAAAAAAGTTACAAATTTATTTGTTCAAAACGAGCAACTGTACTATATTTGCACTCGCAAAACAGATGGTGATTGTAGCTCAGTTGGTTAGAGCGTCGGATTGTGGTTCCGAAGGTCGGGGGTTCGAGACCCCTCATTCACCCAAAGACGGAAACGTCGGTTATAAGCGGCTTAGAGAGATTTAAGCCGCTTTTTTTTATGCCTAGTTTACTCCGTTTAGTCAAAGATGTATACGAAAATGCATACGATTTGAAATCATATAAGAAGTTGTACAGTGGCCCTACTATTCAGGACTACAATGGGGATTTATCCCAACGCTGGTATGTTTATTATTCGTTCAGAAATCCCGATACAGGGAAGCTGGAACGCCAAACTCCTATTGATACCGGCATTAATCAGCATAAAAACGTTACAGACCGAAGGGCAGCAGCTGAAGTATTACGAAAAACTGTTAAGGGTATACTTGATGCTGGGTTTAATCCATTCTTAGAGAATGATTCGATAGACGATGAAGAGAACCTGGAAAAAATGAATGCCGGGGATGCTTTAGATTATGCGTTAACCATTGGAAAGAATTTATGGGCTGAAACATCCTACCCCGATCTTAAGAGCCGGGTAACCCAGTTTAAAATTTGGCTGAATGACAATGGTTATAAAAATCGTTACATAACAGCTGTTACAAAAAAGACAGTACAGCGATATCTGAACACCATATTAGCTAGATCCAGTGCTTCAAACAGGAATAATACAAAGAATACCCTTTCATCCGCATTTACGATCTTAGTTGACAATTATATTATTCCCTCAAATTTTATAAAGGAAATTAAACAACTAAATTCAAATCCTACCCGACATAGATCGTATTCGCAAAGCCTTGAAACGGAACTCTACAACTATATGTTGCATAATGATCGCCTATTGCTACTTTATATTAAATTTGTATGTTATAATTTTATGAGGCCTGTAGAGGTGAACAGGCTTCGCGTAAAGGATTTAGACATTAGGGATAAAACATTGATCTTTCAAGCAAAGAATAAGCCGTTACAGACTAAGTACATGCCTGCTATACTTTACAAGGAACTCTACGAGCTACCATTAGGTGAGCCTGAAGATTTTATATTTACACCTACCGGGATCGGGAAATGGGATGCAAACGAAAGATCACGAAGGGAACATTTTAGTAAGCGGTTCAAGCTGGTCAAAGATGTTTTCGGCCTCGGTGAAGACTATGGGATTTACAGCTTTAGGCACACCTTCATAACAAAGCTGTATAATGCATTGATTACTAAACGCACTCCTGATGATGCCATGAATCACATGCTAACAATAACCGGGCATGCTACTCAGTCAGCATTAAAAAAATATCTTCGAACAACAGACACCTTTAAACCTGAAGACTGGTCTGAATATTTGGAATAACATAGAGTTATGTACACATTATACTGTGTATAAACAACGTTGAATTGCATTTTGTCGTATTTTTGTGCAGTTAAACGGATTTAAGCAACATTTGGCAACTAGTTTAACATAATAAATATAATTTCATACGTAGAACATCGTTCTACTATCTATAAAAAAACAGCGGGGTAAAGCATGGAATGTAATATAACACATAACAAGATGAACAAATTGTCTACAGAGATGGGGAATTTCTCAAAACGTTATAAGCAGCCTAATCGAACTGATGTGAAGTTTGACGTTGATGATTTTTTAGATAAAATCGGTGAAACAAAAATAGCAATAAACACCGTAACATCTGAGCTAGTGTCATTATATGATGACTTGGAAGATTTAACTCATGGGCATCATTCAGCAGAAGAAATTGAAATGTTCAGAGATGTTATTTCTGACTGCAAAGATTATTTTCGTGAGGCTACAGATTTTTACAATAAAATTTCTAAATTTCGTGACGCTAAAATGTTTCTGGAAGAGATAGATGCATTCTTCGAAGCATTTGAGGATTTTCAAGAATTAGTTGAAGATGTCGATTCTACGTTTAATAGGTTAGTACTTAACGAAGATTTTGTAAAAATCACTAAACATCTCGAAGAATTGTAATGAACGTATATTGTCTCCCAGAATTTAAAACGGAATATGATAAACTTATGAAAAACAATTCTTATAAGTTTGTTGAGAAAGAAATTTCAAAAAACTATTTTGGTGTTTCTTTTGAGGAGGCTTTAAACGGCCGAGTTTTAAATAATTCGGATAAAGCACCATTTGTTAAAAAACGTTTAAAAGGAAGTGGTGGAGCTAGATTATATTTGTTGGCGATTGTAAAGGACGAGAATATTTTTTTAGCATTTGTACATCCGAAGTCTGGCTCACTCGGTTATGAAAATATTAGTGATGACAAAAAAGCCCAGATACAAAAAGATACTTATGAGAGCATACTATTGGATGAATATTATCAAGTGACATTACCAGCAAATAAATTGTTATTTGAGCATATTAAAGATGTAAAGGCTAAGATCTTGGTTAGTCAAAATGTTCAGCCTGCTACTGAATAAAAAAAACCGTTGGAAATCCAACGGTTTTTTTTTTACTTTCTAGTAGGTTTCGCTTTTACAACTCTTCCGCCGGTTACGTATTTGTAACCTTTCTTTAGCTGACCATTGCTTTTAACGCCCTCGCGTTTTATCACTTTGCTGCATAGTTTTTTAGCGGTTGTCGCTTTCTTTCTTTTGGCCGGAGCCTTCTTTTTTGTAGTTGCCATAACTTATTGATTAAAGATTATATTGTATTTTTAATTGTTGTATCCTAGCTAAATTATTAGCCATCTTCGTTGTGTAGAGTAAAGCCATCGGCACTCTTGCGATGTAACCGCCCCCGAAGAAGTAGCCAATTTTACCCCAAGTATTCTTTTGCTGCCTATTGGCCAAATAAAGTCCCGCGATAGATCCTACTATGCCTACTGCATTAGTTTTAACCAACATAGCGGCGTTCTCAGCTTCTAATTTCAAAATTTCGTCCTGTGGTGTCATAATTAGCTTTCTTTATCCCACGCAAAACCGTTGATGGTTATACGTGCATTACTGGTCATCATCATGTATTCTATAATCTCAGCAGGAAGTACTACTATTTCCTTTTGTCCATCCCTTACATATGCTTCATAGGAATCATATATAATTCGAGTGGGATATTTTACAGCTATCTTCTTTAATAGATAAAGATTTTCACTGTCGGGCGATTTCACAACTTTATCTATTAGGGACAAGGCAATTTCCATTGATTTTCTTGTCTTTATCATCGTCAATTCTGACTCGGTTAGCTTTAAAAGATTGTAGTAGTGATTACCTACGAGGTAAGTGCCTAAACCAATCATAATTTTACCTATTATCATACTACAGTAAATTTTAGTTTAGTTACACTTGATGCTATTGTTAACTCCGGTTCTGCATCAACTTCCGATTCTTCCGGATTATAGACTTCACCATTGGCGATATTGAAAAATATTGTTTCCAATGGCACTATGGTATACCTGTTTTTATCGAAATAGGCGTAGTTATCTGAAAATCTCGCTTCCTTAACCATCTTTATAATAATATCACCGTCAAATACAACCTCTGCGCCTCCTTTAGTACGCCCGGTTGTAGTTTGCTGGAAAATGATTACGAATACTTTTCCGTTAAACCTTTTACGGAGATCTTCATCAAGCCTTATTAAGCCAACCATGCGTTGCAGCTTTTGCCAGCTATCTATAAATATTACATCATAGTCAGCTATAAGATCGTACAATTGTTGGGTGTTATCGACCTCTGCAACTGTATCAATATTTTGTTGGGCTACGTGGGAAAGATATTTATTCACCTTGTCCATGGCCAGCGAACTTGCCGGATGCTCTTCAGCTGAGATAAACAAGCATCTATTGCCAGGCGTTGCGAATGCATGCATGAACTTGTACAACGTAGTAGTTTTTCCTGCCCCTTGTTGACCGTCCATAGTGATAACAACACTGTGCACTGGTTTACGTTCTACCCTTTGCAAAAACTTTCCTACCTCACCATCAACTGTGTAAAATTCACCCGTTTCTTGGTTTCCATTATAATTGATCGCCTGCACAAGTGGATTCTTTGGAGTGCGAGGCGTTGTTATGATGGAATCAACTGGCAATTCGTTTTCAACCTCATTTTTATTTTCTTCTATATAATTACTCGTATCAGGGTAGATCACTGGATCTTTTATTGCATTTTCTATGACAATAGGAACTTGTATAACAGCTGCATTCAAGCCCTCAGAGGTGTTATTAGTTCTTTGGCCGTTTAAATTGTCAAATAAGGCATACGACGTTTTTTGGTTTCTTAGACTTTCAAGTCTACCCCTGATAGCCAAAATTAGTTTAATACCTTTATCATATAGTGTAATGGTATCGTCACGTTCGTAGTACCATAACAATTCTTCCGGGATAACATTCAAAATGCTTTTCTGAAATGGCGAGGTACTTAACTGTATTTCTTCTGCGGTGAGATCTTCAATGCCTTTCAAAACGGTGAATAGCACATTGGCTTGCAGAGGTTTCACAGGATAATTACCCGTAGAAAGTACATTCGCGATTGCAGTTGCAACACTAATGCTTTTTGGTTTTTTTGAATACGAAACAGGGTGCAACGTTTGTTGTGTTTTGTTGCCGGGCTTTGATATCCTTTTTACAGTTTTCTTTTTTACCTTTTTCTTTTCAGGGCTAATCAAAGCTTTGATTTCTCCAAAATATGCTGGATCTCCCTTTTCGTCATACTGGAGTATAAAATCTGCTGCTTTCTGTGCTTGGGTAGCAGCACGCATCAAAAATCTGTTATCATCCTTCAGATGCGTAAGGGCGGCATTCCAGCCTTTTAAATAGGCAGCACTGTTTTTACTTGTATGAAATATTATGCCTGCTTCTGCACTTAGAAATGTTGCTGAAAACTCAGCGATCAATTCTTCAAATGCATACTCTTTACTGCCAAACCTATTTCTTAAATTTCTACTCAGCCTGGAATGATGACCGGTACTGTGCGCCAGTTCATGAAAAAATGTAGTATAGTATTCCTGTGCAGTATTAAAATCTGTCAGGTATGGCATCTTAAGAATATCTGAACCTGAATTATAAGAGGCACTATCACCACCGAATACATGCTTTGGTGATGGGTCGGGATAAATTTTTATAATTGCCTCGCAAACTGGCATTCTATGCTCATCATCGGCTGGACGCGGGTTATCAATTAAACCGTGCTTAAAATTAGCAAGGTCAAAATCAATCCCCTCAATATCTACACCATTAAAAACTTTATAATACTTCAGGATCGGTAATGCATGCTTTTCGATATTGTCTATTGGTAGGCCGAAAGAGGATAACATCCCCTTAAATTTATCCTTATCGTAGGTCGAAATATCAATCTTTTTCTTTGCGTCATGATAGATGTAAAGTTTTGTAAAATATACAACCTCAGTTCCTTTGCTTCCTTTTTTTAATTTTCCTTTCAGGTCGTTTATTTGTTTAAAAGTTAGAAAGAAGGGATTTTCAAGCGGCTTAAAACCCGTTAACAATATTCGGTTAATACCTCTGTACATTTTTTTAGTGACGAAATTAAACGGCATTGTATACCCTTTACCGTAATATTTCGACTCCCAAGGTTTTGACCAATCTTTCGCATTCGCCTCTTTGATAAGCTTTATCATCTTATCAGTCATCATCTGATAGATCTCATTAGGGCTAACAGCTTTCCCAAGGCCAACAATCTTATCGTCTAAATCATTCTCACAGTCTAAACAATGCAAAAAGCTTTCGGGAACTACCTCGATAGCAGGGCGGGTTATTTCAATGCGGAAGCATTTTTCCTTTGGATGTGCGTCAAGAATAGCCCCTAATCTTTTCGCGATTGAAGTTTGCTCATGCTCTAATGCATCAGAGATCAAAATTTTTACCTCTTTCCGTTTAAGGATTTGGTGATGCAAACGGTTAAATTTTCCAATTATCTCCATGTTAGCCCTCAATTAAATATTCAACCCCTAGAACTTCTACTGCTGCTTGTATGGTTAATCCTGTCATTAGGGATGCTACTGTAAAATCGCTAATAGTAGCCAGGTTATCCAGCACGTTCTGAATTGAGATTTTAAAAGGCAGGTTTTCAAGCTTTACTGTGGATTCGGCAGGGATATCAATTTCCTGTAAATTCACTTCCGCCAATCCAATAAACTTCCCATTACGGTATGCAGATACCCTTTTGATCTTTACAAGAGAGCCACCCGTTACAGAGAAATTCTGATTCGTAGGGTTTTGGATCATGAAGTCAAGACTAAAAGAGATCTCAGTAAGAGAGATCTTGAATTTACTAATGTTACTAGGCCATATTTTCATTTTGTCGAAAACGGCTTTCAAAACAATTACCTTATTAGCTGTAAAAGCTAGTATTCCGGCTATCGCTAGTCCTCCTACGATTAATAGTGTACTTCCTTTCATAACTTATATTTTTGCTACATCAGTGGCTTTAACCCAAACTTTTACAGTAAGGCCTAACCAATTTTTAGTATTTACTACGTAATAATTTTTGCTCGTTGAAATTGAAATTATGGTGCCAATTTCGACACCATAATTAAAAGTGCTGTAGACTTTGCCGGTATCATACATTCCACCATCTGCCTTTGTTTCCACTTCATTTACCTTAACACCGGATTTAATGTTGGCCATAACCCGTGTATTAAGCGGTAGGGCGTTAGCATTTACATTCGCCGTAGTGGGGTAGGTATTTAGGGTAATCTGTTTTACAGCTTTTCTAGCGACTAATGCAGCTTCGGTATTTACACCAAAGTCTCCATCTACGGTAACAGACAATAGCTTTTGAAGTTCCCGTACTTCATTGCCTTTACTGCCCTTTTTCAAAACGAGGTTTTTATTAAGGACAATGGTCGCAGGTGTAGGATTGGTAACGACAGGCAAGGTTGAAGGAATATCCGCGACGAACTCTGTATCACTTTCTTTTTTCTTTAGCAATAGTACCGCAGCTGAAGCAGCTGCAATTCCACCAAGTATGATATATTCCTTTTTCATGCTAGAAAGTTTTTAGAGTGATCTGTTTTACTCCTTTAGCCTTAACCAAAGCGTTTTCTGTTAGCTGGCCGAAATCTCCATCAGCTGTAACTTTTAGGCGTATTTGTAATTCCTGCACTTCAGGACTGTTATACAGGCCTTTTTTAAGCAACAGGTTTTGGTTCAGGGAAATTACCGGAATCATTGTTGTTGGATCTAAAAGTATTCCATTCTTATCATAGATCTCAAAATGAATATGGTTTACCATACTTGCGCCATGTTTAGCACTTATATTTTGAGCTGTCCCAATTTGCTGACCGGCTTTTACTTCTGTGCCAATAGTTACTGAAGCTGAGAGATAGAACATTTTAACCTTGTAGGAAGCATTAACGATTTCAATACCCGTATACCTTTTGTCGTCAGCATACGGAAAAGGATATCGTGTAATTTTTCCTGTAATGGGTGATAATATAGCTTCACCCGGTAAGGCCTTGTAGTCAATCCCGCTATGGGATCTAGTGCCTCGTGATGCACCAAAGTTGCCGCAGCCTAATGGATCACAGCCACGAACTATCGCGCTTTTTGTTGGAGCTGCTAACACTGTATTTGTTTTCATAAGAAGATAGATTAAAGCCGCGCCGGCAATTACGATTGCAATTTTGTTTTTGTCCATAATCTTATTTTATATAATGCGTAAGCAATAAATAGTAGCAGACTAGCCCAAGAGAAGTAAGCCGGATATTCATAGTACCAGGGCGTGTATTTAACAACTACAGGAATTTCTTTAGTGAACAACTTATCTTTATAAACGATACTGTCTTTTGTTGATTTGCTTAGCGTATTCACTGTTTCAGCTAGATTTGCATACATGGTCAACTGCTTTTTATATTTATCGTATAAGATGCCGTAACTGTTATCTCCTGATGTTTTGGCGTGATTTAGTTGCTGAAGCACGCGGCTCAGTTCCAGCTCGCACAGACTATCACAAACAGCAAGGCCGGTACGGATATCACCAATAACTATTTTTAAGCTATCGTTCACAGCTTTGTTCCTGTCTATTTCCGTTTTATCGGTATGGTTAACAGTAGTGTTGTTTGTTTCCTGGCTACTTTCTTTCGCTGGCGGCAAAGGCGGTTTTGCGCAGCCTATAACTAATGCTAATAGAGATAACAGGCACATTGCCACAAGGGTTAAAGCCCTCCAATTTTCTTTTGATAATTTCATGGTTGTTATTTTAAGTATTGGTTAAATTTTTCTTTCACACCGTCAAAAAGGGAATTTATAAGATCCTCCATTTTTGAATAGAAGGTTGAACTCATTGATCCGGCGGTACTGCAAAGGGCATAGGTAAATAACTTATTGAAATGCAGGAACTGATCAACTGTAGCATAAACTATCATCGCTATAAAAAAGGACATAAAAGCCTCTACAAGAAAGCGGGTAAGTGTTATCTTTACGCCATGTTCCTTCTGCCTGAACATTTTAAATATTGAGCCGCCTAAAACAAATCCGGAAAATGATAGAAGTTCAACTACTGGCTTAGGCAGGCTATTAATAATTTCAAGGGGATTTTTCATTATACGGGGGGAGTTATTAATGTGAATACTGGTTGACCGTCATTTGAAGGCGTTAAAATGTATTGGTTTCCGTTAGGGCTTGGGATTATAATTCCGGGCGCATATATGTAACCTGATTTTGTAACACCCGCCTTAGGCACGTTATCATCGCCTCTAAACTGAACGATATCTTTTGTTGCGCCAATTGAGTGTATTACGTGTCCAACTGCACCCGCAGTTGTCTTCTCGTACAGCGTTGGATTGTTATCATTCCAATACCATGTTCTTGCCGTTTTATCACCCTTAGTACCTACCGATACCGTTGCATCATCATCGCCACCTTTAGTTACTTTACCCTTGTTTAGATTATCAGCATATTGTTTTGAAGCTGCATGATTATCTTTAGAAGGTAGTAACGGAATATAAAAATGCCCACTTTTATCAATCCAAGATTTTATAGATCCTGAACTCAGAAATTCGATTATATTTCCTACGTTTTGCGGATGAATATTTTCTATCTGTAGTGTACCTACATTACCTTCCAAATTATTAGATATCCTTGAAGGCAATACTTGAGTGCCAATTGACAGGGTAAACCGGTCGCCTGTAGTATCATTAACAAGTGCCACTCCTTCTACAATTCCAACTGTCGTGGCAGTAAGCCTCATTTTTCGTGT
Source organism: Flavobacterium psychrophilum (assembly GCA_001708385.1). Taxonomy (NCBI): domain Bacteria; kingdom Pseudomonadati; phylum Bacteroidota; class Flavobacteriia; order Flavobacteriales; family Flavobacteriaceae; genus Flavobacterium; species Flavobacterium psychrophilum. The sequence goes on from CP012388.1 coordinate 3,689,148, forward strand.
GTTGGAAATTTCAAAATGCATATTAAAAGCGTCATTCGTGCCTATTGATAATGTAGTACCATCGCTATTCCCACCTTTTAGAACTACGGCATTTTGATTAGCTTTTAGAGACGTCAGCAAGTCCAAAGCTGCTTGTACCAAAGGAGATATGTGGTCTTTAATTTGACCAGATCTAATTTTGTTTGCACTATCCATTGTTCAATATAAATTCATTAAATAATAACTCTGCGTATAGTTCAACCCCAAATGCATTAGTTAGGTGGGTACTATCCGGGCTCCAGACATTTGTTGCATATTTTATAGTAATGTTTCCTGATGTGGGGGCATTCTGTTTAAACAACAATCGCGGTTTTTGATTTCTTTCCTGACCGGCGTAAACTGTCCCTGATGCAGGTTTGTTTAGAGCTGCTCCACCGAATGTCTTACTTAGGCCGAATGCAAATCCGTTCTCAATTATTGCATCTTTACCATATACTGATTGGCCATTCACAATAATATCTGGACTGATAGTAGTTAATCCCGTTGTCCCAAATTCTACTACTTTAAATCCTGTCACTGGATCGGTAGCTAAAGAAGATGCAGGAATTACGACGGACGTTTTCATTTGGCTGTCCTGCCATTTTTGAAAATATTTGCAGTTGACAACTTTAAAATTATGTTCATCTGCCATTTTAGAAAGCAACAGCGGGTAACCCCACAATTCACGGGTTTGAATATTTGGTAACGGGTTAGGTATCACACCTAGCTGCACGTTTGGAAGACTTTCCCTGACCTTTGCAATTAATCCCTGAAGTTTTGCCTTAAAGATTGAAAAATCTCTAATCCTCAATTCATTTCCGATCAAGCTTTGTAGGTTTGGATAAATATGTTCTTCTGGAGAAATGGGCTTACTAAAAGTTATAGTATTACCTGTAACGCCTGCAACCATACGAGTTAAACACTCGGTGTTATTTGCGTAATAATTTCCAATTAAAATGATATCACCAATTGCAATAGGTGATGAAAGTGTTCCGCTAAAAGTTACGCTGGTTTCTGTAATTTCCGTTATAACGCCGTTCCAGCGGCTTACACTATATATATTATCGGTCGATTGAAATGTCACTTCACGAAGCGGTAAAGTTCTAACACTACGGGCTTCAGCTAAGGACAAATTTCTTTGAGAAAATAACTTATGACCATTGACACGTACATCATCGTTAGGTGTGGTTTCATACAGCATAATGTCAGGATTAAATGCAACTACTCTTTGCCAACCACGCATGTATTCATCACTTAACTGTTTATCGAAATCCCAAAGATCCCAACCTCCAATACCTGCATTTTGAAAATGGAAATACCTATTGGTAGCAAAATTAAATATGAAGTAAGGACTTCCTGAAGCTGATCCATAGTTGCCTTTAATACGTAGCCTTATTTTTCTTTCCTTATTTTCGGTAAACCGGTAGGTTTTTACCACTCGTGCATCCGTTTGCCTCAAATCTAATCCTGTACTAATTGCAGCAGGATTTTGGGTGTCATATGTTACGTCACCATCTCCGTACGGACTTTCATTAATGCCAAAGTTATCCTGGCCAATTGTAGTTTTTTCATAGAATAGGCTTTCTCCATAGTTATATGTGCATTCAATAGTTCCACTATTTACAGGTGGCACCGCAAAATATAACCAGTGTGTGACACCTTTTGTGCCATCATTCCGTATACCCAACCGTCTGATCACAGCACATTCTATGCCCGCAGGCAATGTAAAACCAGTTGATTGGTTAAGATTCATTATTACATCCTGAGCAATACCATTAATAGTGACTACATGGTTGTAAGTAAACGCTCTACCAAGATCAAATAATAGGCTTACACCGTTTCCGATAAAGGTTTTAGTCGTATTACCGATTGGTTCGGGGTTATAATTATTGAAAGTATCATGTAGTACATTGTCAACATATACATCAATCTCAGAAGCCGCTGCGTTAGATCGATCAATCCCTTGAACAATACTAACTTCATTACCAGAGATCGTAAATTCTAATTCTGAACCCGCTCCCGATATTTTTTTCGCCTTCCCATCAAAATATTGTCTGTTTTGAACTAAAGTACCTGTGCTTATAAAATCAGCTGTCACTGCACTTGCTAATCGTGTCTGCATTTTTTTTATGACACTACCTACATAGTGGCTTTGTAGATATCCATCACCCCATGTCACAGAGCTTCCAGCAAAACTTATCCTTAAATTATTCGTTGGTAGAAGACTTCCACTTAATTCTTTTGAAACTATTAAAGCCTCGCCCTTAGTGGTCAGTTCAAATTCATCTGTTACTGTTAATGCCTCGTGATAAAAATCATAGTAGACAGTAGTGTTATTTAAAACCTTACTTGCGAGAGCAGTAGATACGTTGCTAAGCGCGTAGGGCGGATAGCCGTTCGCATTAGTAAATATTGAAGGTGCATTTGGAAATTTTCGATACACACCAAACTTACCTAAAGAGAACAATTCTAAATATAATCTGGCATTTTCTGTATTTCCAATTACACCAAAGTCAAACTCCAGTGTATAATTGCCAGTTACCGGCGTTGCAGGAAGATTTGAAGTTGCAGTTGCCATAACGACACCATTTTTGTCAACTTTTTTAATTCTCGCTAGAATTTGAGTTGCTAAAGGCGACTGTACTACATTTATATAAATTCTTAGCTTAATTTTTTTTAATTGTTGATATGCTCCGATTGGAAAACCCATACCGTAGTTTGAACCTGATTCGGGTCCTACAGCGTCAGGAAAAACAGGAACATACGTACTTTCAACTTCTCTCGATGAAAAAATTGCATTTACAAGTTTTGTAGATTTAGCAATTGGTATATTGCTAATTAGATTATCTGTTTCTGATTTTGAATATGATGATTTATCCACAACAGAATTAGTGTATAGAACCCATATTACATCCCCATCTTCTAACAGATCTAATATTATTAACGTCTGGTCAATTATTTTAAACTGAACCGGTGCAGGCAACACACTATTTAATGTTACACCATTTACTGACACCGACAATATGTTTGATGGAAGTGCATCAAGTATAAAATTCTGACTCCCACTATATATAAAAGATTGCCTTAAAACCGTAATTTCATTAGGTTTTCCGACTATCCAGTCAACGCTTGTTCCTATTGATCCGCTCATTTTGTTCTTAACTTATAAATTTTATAACCGGCGTAAATAAGGCCTCCTACGGCCGCAACTGTTACTACACTAACTACAGCACTTTTTTTTTAAGCTGCATGCCTAAAATCGCCATTGCTTCGTTGTAGTCGTTATCATTAATGTAGATGTTGAATGCATTGCCATTCTCAACACGTACCATCGCTTTGCATAGTGCGATAATTGTTTCCTGGCTCAAATCAATTACTGCAAGTGGTGAAAGGCCGATTGCAGCTGCTACCGTCTTAATGTATGACGCAGTATTGTTTTCGCTTGCTGGTGCGTATACTGATATCAGCTTTGTGATGGTATTGTCACCTCTTTTGATATCAGAAATGAGATCGAGCATCATGGCGCGCAATCCGTATCTTAACTCAATAAATTGTTCAAAACGCGTATCCGGATTTTGAGAATGTGGAACTTTACCAAGCCAATCAATTGCTGTCCTGACTAAGTTGCCGGGGTTGTTATTGCGTATGCCTCTCGGTAAAGCGGCATTGTTTAGGTAATTCTTAGCCATTATACTTTTACTGTAATTGGTTTAATTTGCTTCTTAGGCTTTCTCACTGGCTCTGCTTTCGTATTGCCATTTGTACTTACTCCGATTGCTACAGCAACCGCTATTCCAGCTAAAACCCAAGTAAGGGTATTGTCTTTCGGCACAGTTTTTTGGGTCGTATTACCTTCAATAATTAGAATAGGCTGAAGCTTCACCACTGAAGGGAAGCTGCTGGCTTTAAAACTTACCGGGGTGTAGCCGTGTGATTCGACCCTGATAGTGTTGTTTGGATCCAGTGCCAAAAAAGTAAAGCTTCCGGTTTCTTCATCTGTCCATACATTACCGCTTACTGTTTGGCCGGTTCCTGCCGGTATTTCCGATATCTGTGCAATTTGGTAAAGCGGGAGGCCGCTTTCGTCCAAAATCTTTCCTGTTATCTTTAATGGCATGATGTGATGGTTTAAAGTAGTGGTGCGTATTTAAGTGCCAGAATGTTGTATTGTTCGCTTGATAACTCATTTTCAAGCCATACCTGTAAAGGGTAAAGCGTTAACGGCTGCCATGGAATAACCCTTATTTGGTTTCCAAGGGTTTTGTTGTACGACTGTTTGCCAAATGCTTTTACAACTTGTGCAAATTGCGTTGGAGTAACGTACATAAGGGCATTTAAAATTTTGTCTTCATCGGTGCCCAGATCTTTCATAGCGTTGTACAACTTATCTGCGGTAGCGTTCGCATTGAATGTACCGCCTGGCGTTCCGACTGGAGTACTGCCATTGCCTGTAGGATCTTGCGCACTACCTGAATTATCTGTTTTAGGTACAACAAGCTTGAATAATACAATGGCGCCAAGTACACCGACACCAATTTTCACGTAATTTTTCTCTTTATCTGTCATAACTATTGTTGTTAGAATACACCCGGTAGTATTAGTTTTAATTCTAGTAGATCTGTTCCGCTAAACTGATCATTCAGCCATTCAGCCAAATTCATTTCCTTACTGAAGGGAATAACACCGGTTCGGTTTCCAAAGGCGTTATACACCTTCACCCATCCGTTGTAGTTTAACCCCTGTAAATTCATGGCTACGACATCCTTATTTGCGCCAATCCCTTTCATGGCCTCATACATAGCGTTTGCCCTTGCTGATGCTTGTCCGTCAGTAATATTTGCACCCGGATAGCTGGTATTTACACCCATTTTAATAAAACGATCAGTGTATAGTCGGTAAGCAACATAAATACCACCAACAATAATTGTTGTTTTAACAATAAAAGGTATCAGGGAAATACTTGTATCGGCCAGCTTTCGCGTGGTTTCGCTGGTATCTGAAATAACCTTCTGCCCGGCAGGAGATGAAGCAACAGCAAGAACTGCCGGATTGCGAAGGCCTTTTTTGTTAGTGGTAGTTTTCATAGTTTTATGTAAACATGGCCTTTAGAAAAAGCCACTTGTCTTTTAATGATTTCAGTGCTTTAGTGCTTCCGACCAATTGTCCGACCCTTTCGAGATCATCCATAGGAAGGTTTGCACATTGTACTATTATTTTTGCTTTAGCATTAAGTTCTATGCTGTTTGCAGCGGTTATCTCTATAGTTTTGGTTAGTGGCATTATTCAGTTGGTATAAGTTTGTGTTTTATTAAAAGTTCTTCTAAGTCAGTTCCGAACTCTGTTACTGTGTCTATACCTCTCAGTGTTACTAACAGGTAGCCTGTAACAGCATCGGTTGTAAGCCTTACACGTGATATCAGGTTTTGTTTCACTTCACTCGCTTCAGGTTCTGCGGGGCTGGCCAAACCGCCGGCGATTGCCGGTACTGCGCCGCCGCCTTTTAGTGAGCCTACAGCGGTTAAAAGTTCCGGAAGCATGCCAAATACACCGTTCAACATTTCTTTATTTCCTGCGGCCTTAGATTCGGAGAATTTATTCTCTAAAGCCTCTTCCTTCAGGGTGGCTATCTTTTCCTTAAGATTTTCATTCTCTACTTCGAGTTTTTCATTTCTTGAAAGCAGCCTATGGTAATCCATTTGCTGGTAAATAGCCTGGGCATTAAGTCCACCCATTAGCCCCGGCATAATTTCCGGGACAAGGGCGGGGGTTGGTAAAAGGGTAGGGGATGTGGGGGGTAGTGCTTGTGCTTGTGTGGGTTCATTAGGGGCAACAGTAATCTTTTGTACGTCACCTGATTTAAGCCATGATGAACCGTTTTTTAGCAAAGGTTGTATCATAACAGACTGTGTCCTTGAAAACACATCGTTAAAAAAGTCTGCTACAGAACCGTACTCATCAGCCATACTTTGCCCTGTTTTATTAATGCAGATCTTTGACAAAGTTTCTGCATCAATAATCCTTACGGCATAGCGTGGATCTGATTCAAGTTTTTTAATGATATTTTCGAGGTCTTGCTTCATCTCTCTAACAGTTCTTAATTAATTTTCTGTAATCTAAAATTGCTTTTCCGATACCGCCATCGAACTTTACTTCAATTTTAACTTTGCAAGCTGTGCCGTCACCCGGTAAATTAAATGAGCCGAACGGCACGCCAACCTCTGCATTAAATGCAGGTATGGTGCGCGCAACGTCATTTACAATTACTTTCATAGGAGTAGTGCCGTAGTTTGCTAGTGTAAGGCTTGTAATATCTTCAAGATATAATGGCATATCTGAATCTATCTGAATCGAAGTAAAACCAGTTTTAAGCATCTTAGCAATTTTTGGATTGTGTGTAATCATTCTCGTAGACTAGCACTAATTGTGCTTTCATTGCCGAGGTAAAAGGTTGATCGGAGGTAATTGTTACCATATAGGTTTTACCCCCTGTGTCAAATAGTAAGGGTTTTTTGCCTGCCAGATATCCGGCTTCCCTGTCACGATAATTATCTATATGTGTCAATGGGGAGATATCCTGATTGGCATCATCAGTAATTTTTGCAGAGACAAAGCCTGCATTTGTACCGCCAACTTTAAAAATGGCACATCCGATAATTAAACCTGGTGGAGGTGTAAATGTTACCGTTTTGCCATTTGTTCCTGAAGGGATATCTATGTTTACAGAGTATTCTAATTGTTTCATAACGTTTTAAAGATTAATGTTTTTAAAAAAAGCCTCCGGACAAAGCCGGAGGCTCTCAACTAACTAACCAAACTATTAACCTGAACTTATGCTTTGTTTGCAGCAGTGAATTCGATAGCATCGAATTCAATGCGGTATTTCTGATCGGCAGCAGCGTTGCCGGCAGGGATAAGCTGTATGTAGTACTCTACCTCTTCAGGAATCATGAAAGGCACTACTTGCTTAAATTCCTGTTCAACTGAAAGTGAAGATGAATATTTTGCAAATGGCCCAACTGGGTTTTCAATGATATCACCGGCAGCAGATGTGCCTACTTTGAAAGTACCGTTTTTGAATACCGCCGGGGCTTCGCTTTTCCATCCGGCTTCTTTAACTGGAGTAGCGGCAGTTGTATCAAATAAGATCCTAATTGCCGTTACAAGAATTTGGCGGCCTTTGTTCAGTTTGTTAGAACCGTCAAAGTTGGTTACACCATTTTCTTTTTTAGTAGCTTGGTCGATCAGCTCATTATTTTTTGCTGCCAGATCTGTACCAAGGCCTGCGATGTAAAAAACTTTAGTTTTTGCCTTTACACCACCGATTGTTGCAACCCCGTTGCCTGCTTCTACAAGTGGTAGGAATGCTGTTGCTTCCGAAAGTGATAATGATTTCATATTGATATGATTTTCTTATTAAGATTTAAAGTGTCGTAGTGAATTTTTCTTTTTTAGCTTTATTTAGACTTTTTAGGCTGTTAACTGCTGAAGGCTGCCCCAGCCTTGTAGACCAGTTTCCTCTGCAAGTTGTGACCAGCCGTTAAGTTGGCCAGTTGGCGCGTAATAGTCCATGTTGGAAAGGTCATACCTCGGTGCGAAATCAACCGGAGCATTTAGTGAGCCGGGTAATTGGTTGCATGCACAGCCTAAACCAACCGCACGTGCAACGGCTTTTTTCGCAGCACTTGATGCTGTAGCTTCAGATTCTACACCTGAGCGGTTCGCCAATACCTTTATAACCTCCAGTGCCTGGATAACTGCTACACCGGCAGAAGCACCTTTTACAGCGGTTGTTAAAGAATCATTTCCATTGATGAACATAGCACCGGCAACGCCAGCTGCTACAAGCACCCCGCGTTTAACAAGTTGCGTGTTTTCATCCTTTTTAAGGGAAGCGGCATCTGTCGCTGTAGTGGCTTCGTGCATGAAGCCGAATACAGCTTTTGAAAGCATGCTACCGCCTACAAGACCACCAGTCAATGCGATGGTGTCTTTCACTTGTACTTTTGATGGTTTTTTAAATTGCATCTTTTATATTAATTTGAATTGTTTACTTTTTAGTTTTGGAAGTCTTTTTGTCTTTTCCCTTTAAAGCAGCAGCTGCGGCAGCAAGCCCTAATAACCCTAAACCAATGTAAAGCCCGGTGTTACTCTTTTTCTCAGGCTCAGCATTGTTATTAGTGCTTGAATTCCCGCTACCTGTAGGAAGCGTTACAACAGGCGTTTCAACAGGCGTTGGTGTTGTTGCAACAGGCGTTGGAGTGGGCGTTGAAACAGGAGTTGTGGTCTGTGTTGGCACAGTTATTACCGGTGTTTTAACGGGAAGGGTAACAACCGGAGTTGCCGTTTGTACCGGTTTTACCGGATTAGTAGCCGGTGTGGGTGTAGATACCGGAGTACTAACGGGTGTTTTAACCTGCGATCCAATGCTAATTGTACCACCCCTAATTGGATTAAAGGGCTGACTGATAACTAACGATCCCTGAACTGGCCTTAAAATCGTGCTACTTTTGTAATTCTCTCCTTTAACCGTAGTTACAATAGACGAATAGAATAGCGGAGCAAAGTCGTACACATTAAGGTTGAACTCAACCGGTACTATATTCACTGCCATATTAGAATTGGCTACAGCCAATTGAACCGTCCTAATAACTGGATCTAATGACTGATAAACTACAACGCTTCTCTGCTCCCTGGCATTTTGAGAAAGCCCTACAACACCATCAACAAGGTAATGTGCGTTAACCGCGGCAACTTTGTTTAAAACAGCATTAAATGCTATTAACTTTGATGCGTTAGTGGGCAAGGTCATTGCTGAAGCAACCTCCTGTATCAGGCTTTCAACAAATGGAACAAACTCATAGTTTAACCAGTAGTCAAGAATGCTCTCTTCCTGTGCAGTTATTTCTCCGTCGTTCGCTGCGTTTAAGCCTGGCTTCGCATTTTCTAAAGTATTTGCCCAACTGTCAACCAGTTTGTAAATTCTTTCAGCTATATCATCGCCAAAAAGTGGTATAAAAGATCTTACCGCTCTTTCAACTATACCTCCGACAAAACGAATTGCTTTACCGGCCCATTTCTTTAGATTTATACCTAAAAAACCTAAGCCCTGTGGCTGGTAAACGGCTAACTCACTGCTATTTCTTTTAACTATATTCATGTTATTTCGCTTTAGCAGTTGTTTTTTTCTTAGATGTTGCGCTACCCGATGTCATGGCTTTAATTGCGATAACACAGCCTGCACCGATCAGTACAATTCCTGCGGTACTTAAACCTGTATCGTCAACTTTGTTCGTTAAACCTGAACTGTTTTTTGATGGTGTAAATGTTGCTAAATCGCCACTTACAGGGTATTTAATAAGATTACCTGTAGAAATTGGTGCTTTTACGGGATTCGTTGTTGTATTAGTAGGAGCAGGCGCATTAAAACTTGCAAGTGTGGTACCCAATCCGGAAATGAATTTCAGGATATCAAAAGAAGATTGGTTTGTTTTATCCTGTACATACGGAGTAATTTCAAACCTCTTAATATCTTTAGTTGTAGTCTTAAGCTTGATGCTTTGCAGTAATACCACTTCGATTGAGTTCTCGTTAAAATCCTGTTTTTTAAACGTTACTGGTATTTCAAACTCACCTCTTTTAACGCCAGCCTGCTTAGTGAATGTAACATCAAAATAAGTTTGCAGCCATTGAAGGAATGCTTTCATAATGATGTTGTTATACCATTCTCCTAGATCGCCATAGGCTTTGGTGGAATCTTTAGAACATTTTGAATTCCAATTGTGTTTTGACGTAAGTAATGAATGATCTTTAAACTGCTGCGTATTCTTTAGCAGCTTGTTGATCATTTCAAATACAGAAGTATTGTTACGTATACCGTCATTAATCATGTACAGCTGGTCGTCAAACCACGGTGCAACTGTAGCAAGTGTTTTATTAAATGTGGTGGCATCATAGGTGCCGCCGATACAACTCGGTGACCATCCGCCTGAAAACATCCCTTTTATATCTCCTAACGATATACCTAACCCCGTTTGTGCTGGCGTTGCGCCTCTAAGTGCTATGTGTTGTAGACTCATTTTTAAATCGCTTTTTTGGGTGTATAATGGTTCGTTCATGTTGGACACCGTGCCATCTATTGTGAAATGACCTTTTGAAAAACTTCCATTTTTCTGGTCAATTGGTACGACAACATATACATGTGTCCACATTTCAGGTGCAAAGCCGGGCTGACGTATCTGCCGTATGTAATGCGTTAGGCCAAGGTTACAAAGTATACTACTCGCAATGATGCTGTAACTTTTGCAGTCAATCCCATCATACCTAACATTCCATGAGCAGGAAGGGCTACGCAGATATTGTACAGCTGTATCGGCTTTGTACTGGAAATGGTTGTATATAAAGCCGTAAATAGCGGCACACGTTTCCTTTAATGAACTTTTTGAGAATAATGGGGCAATAGCTGCTGTGTCAACAAGGCTAATCTTTACCATTTCAGCCATTTCCTTTACAGAAAGGTCTGTCATGCCAATACCAACGTCCTTTGGGGTACAATTGCTTTTAGGGATAAGCGGATCATATCGCTTACCGGCCTGTACTTTTCTCCAAAGAAGTGCATTTATATCGCTCATTGTTTCTCGATCAGAGTACAAAGATTAAACAGCTGCAACGATGGATTTTAGGATTGATAAGGATTGCAAAGGATAGCGTAACTTCAGTTAAGATTACTAAACATTTGTTAAGATTGAGAAGGTTGTGTAAGGATTGGTGAAGATTACCGAAGATTGGTGAAGTTTGGCAATGTTGCGAAAGGTTTGCCCTACGCAAATACTGTTAACTGAATAAAGGATCTGATACTGCGCTATTAGTTTTTACTAATAAAACAAAGGGTTTTACCTGTTGATAATTTTTTGTGCCGGCATTTCAACAACAGTTGCAATTGTAATTTAATTTTGTTGTTGATGAAAAACCGTACTGAAACTATAGAATTTTATACAGCTGATACTTCAAATCCTGTGCATCTTCCATTTGTTGGAGACATATCACACGGATTTCCGTTGCCTAGTGATGATTATATGGATAAGTTCATCAGTTTAGATGAAGAACTAGTAAAACATAAGGACGCTACCATCTATGGAAAGGTTAAAGGTGATAGTATGAAAGATGCCGGATTAAAAGAAGGTGATATTCTTATAATAGACCGTGCTGTGAAAGTAGAAAATGGACAGATCGGCATTTTCCAGATTGACGGTGAATTTTTATGCAAACGCCTTTACATCTTTGACGATAGGGTAGAATTAAAAGCGGAAAACAAACGTTTTAAAACACTTGTTTATAACAAAGAAAATATGCCAACCGATTTTTTAGCAATCGGACGTGTAATGTACACCATAACAAAACCGGAATGAATTCAAATGAAATGTACGCCCTTGTGGACTGCAATAACTTCTTTGCGTCCTGTGAAATTGCCTACAACCCAAAGTTGTATGGTAAGCCCGTTGGTGTACTTTCCAATAATGATGGTAATATCATAGCTCGAAGTGCAGAACTTAAAGCTTTGGGTGTACCTATGGGTGCGCCACCTTTTCAAATTAAAGATATTTTATCTGCATACCAGGTAGATCTCCTTTCAAGCAATTACGAATTGTATGGCGATATAAGCCAACGTGTGTACAATATGCTTTGTGACTTTTCACCCGAAACTGAACGCTATAGTATCGACGAAGTTTTTCAAAAATATTTTGGATTTAAATACGCCAGCCTTAAAGAAACTGGAAAGGAAATACGGGAAACAGTAAAGCAGTACACAGGTATTCCTGTCTGTGTAGGTTTCGCACCGACTAAAGCACTTGCAAAAATCGCCAACAAAATTGCAAAGAAGTTTCCTGAACTTAACGGTGTGTGCGTTATTGACACTGAAGCAAAAAGGGATTGGGCGTTAAAGTGGACAAAAACAGAAGATATTTGGGGTATTGGCCGCCAGCATACTAAACGACTGGATGCGATGGGTATTCGCAATGCGTTTGACTTCGTAAATAGTGTGCCGCAGGGATGGGTACAGAAGCATATGACGATTGTTGGTATTAGATTGCAGCGAGACCTTTCGGGAGAACAATCACTTTTCTTTGAAGATATCAAACCAAAAAAACATATTATATCGTCTAAGTCATTCGCAAATAATACCAACGATATAAATTATCTAATCGAGCGCGCTTCAACGTATGCGGTGACAGCTGCCGAAAAACTACGTAAAGACAACAGCCATTGCAAAGAGGTTTTTGTCCAGGTGCAAACAAATTATTTCAGAACTGATAGGGAACAGGATTTTAGTAGTGTAGTTATCAAACTGGATTTCGCTACTGATAGCAGTATTCAAATTAGTAAGGCTGCAACTCAGGGTATACGAATGATCCATAAAGAAGGATATCTGTACAAAAAAGTAGTAGTTGGCCTAAGTAAGATCACCCCGGCAGGAAGCCCACAACTTGCATTATTCCGAAACGAAAAGCCGGGTGAAAGCCATTTGATGAAGGTAATGGATTCAATTAATAAACGTCAGGGGAGGCATACAGTGATGTTAGGAAGCCAAGACCCCAAAGAACCTATTAAAATGAAGCGTGGCAACCTATCAAAACGTGCTACAACAAAATTTGATGAGATTATTGAAATAAACTGTACCATGTAACCATTTAACAGTATGTTATACAACGGGTTTACATAAATACTTTAACTTTAAATATCCCAAATTTAAAGTTATGTGCTATAAAATTCAAGAACCTGAATTACCCTTCGCAGAAAAACAGTTTAATGCCCGTTTTGGCAGACCTGAAGCATTTAATCCAAAGAAATACCTATTCGGATTCGATCACCCAGAATGCGCAATTATTCTGGATGAAAACCCGAATGAGATCATTATGGGAACATGGGGTTTAGTACCGGCATGGGGTGCGCGTAAGGATCGGAAAGAATTTTATAAAACTGCCAATACTTTAAATGCGAAAGTTGAAGAAGCTCACCAAAAAGCGTCGTACAAAGATTCAGTAACTAAACACTGCCTCATTTTGGCTGAAAGTTTCATCGAGTATAAACATGTACCGATGATAGGGAAACAGGCAGTTGATAAGGTACCATACCGAATTACTGCGAAGGATGGAAAACCTTTTGCGATTGCAGGCCTTTATAATGTTGTTGGTAATGAGGTTACTTTTACACTGCTAACAACTTCAGCAAATACATTGATGGCAGAAATTCACAATAGTGCAAAGCGGATGCCGGTAGTGTTGCATAGGGATGAAGAACAGCAATGGCTGCGCAACGATATTTTAGAGCCGTACCACAGCCGTACAGAAATAGAACTGGATGCGAAAATATTTCACTTAAATAATGGCCCTGGGCAGATCGATCTTTTTAACGCCGGTTAACCTTTGTATCCTTCCTTTAAATTACCTTCAGCATCATACATATGACCATTGGACTTTACATTTTCAATATATGTCCCAAGTCGTAGTAGTTGGACTGTATACGTTTTTGCTAATAGTTCAATAGCGCCGACCTTAAGAGTTTCAAGATGTTTCCTGGCAAAACTTATATATTCATTTTGGTCTAGTTCCGGTGGAAAATGAACATGAATTATACCATATACATGAAAGCCTTTAGTTTGGTTAAGCTTTTCAATTACTTCATCCCAAGGTGACCTATCATGAATTTGAATCTCATTATCAGGATTAGTTAAAGTAATATTTACAGCAGTAACCAATTTATCAAAGGCTTCATACTGCCCCCAATCATACTTTATTTCCTTCCCTCCGGGAATTTTTATAATAATGTAAGTTGCCATATTGTTATAATTGTTGCGTTAAATCATCACTATCATCAAACTCAATAGATTGAAAGTCACAGTGCAGGTCGATACCTATAACTGTTTTTAGTAGCGGTGCTTCGCCACAGTAATATTTATGAGTGATCTCCGCATTGCAGTGGCTTAGCTGCCCGATAATATAATAATACACTGATTCAAGATCATGCAGGTCAACTGCAAACTCATTAACTAATAATCGTATTTCAAAATACGTAGCATTTTCATTGCTGCCATCCTGATCACTATGATTGTCAATTTCATCTGCGTGTGTGAGCTCGTACGTAACCAACGCTACAGTATCACCGCTTTGCATATGCATAGTGAGTTCTTTGATAATATGATCATCACTTGCATTTTGTTCAACTGCTTCGAGCTGTCCTTCATATTTTAACTGTACCAGGTAACGGCGGTTCCTATCACGATGGGAGAATGTTATAATAGTCTGGGAAATTGTATCAATATCTTCTACTTCTGTGTCTTCCAAAAGTTCTTCCTGCTCACCGGCAATAAGGTGTGCCTGCTCCAGGATCTCATCGCTTAATAATTCTTCATCTATACGCTCCAAAATAAGTTTCTGCTGCATAAGGTCGTCCGTAACTTTTTGCAGTAAAGCTTCAGTATCATTAGCTTCCTCATCCGTAAGTAATAGTTTAACTTCAACTATTGTCCAGGTTCGGGATCCGGTCGGATCATAATAGGAATGTTCTGTGCGTTCAGAAGGAAACAAATGATTAATGCTTAAAAATTCAAAGTCGCCCTGCTGCAGCATTGGTAATAATGTAATAGGCGCTTCAATTACCGCCTGCTCTTCATCTTCAGATAACGATAACAAGCCGTTATACTTAAAAGCAACTATATATTTTTCCATTGTAGTAGTATGTTTATAAAGATACTAAAGTTAGTATGTATAATATTGACAAACTATTGATTTAGAATATCCTTAACTACAATGCAACGTTAAAAAAATTATAAAAATCGCCATATAATTTTAACCCTATTTTTCTACTTTATAACTTTATGAGACCATAAATAAAACATCTTATGTCAGAAAACAGAAAAATTTATCATGTCCTGCCGGCTGAAGATGGCTGGGAAGGAAGACTGGAAGATGCGTTAAGGGCATCTGTTACCGGCAAAAATAAAGAAGAAGTACTTGAGAGAACAGTCGAGTTAGCGCAAAACAGAATGCCAAGCCAGGTGATTATTCATAAGGCGGATGGTACGATACAAACAGAGCATACTTATGGAGACGACCCTTACCCACCAAAAGGATAAAATAAAAAAATCCCGCCACAAAAATGGCGGGATTTTTAATACCAATAAATAAACACAATTTGGTTATCAACCCCAATTCGTTTTCTATTTCGCTAAGATAGACAAGCGCCGGGTTATCGATTTTATATAATTTTACGCAAAAATTACAACACTATCCTACATTAACTTTATTACAACACTTCTTAACGTATCCCTATAAAGTGTTTAACCTGTTGATTTGTAGCTTTGAAAGTATCAATAATAAAAACTATCATTATGGCTTTTAGAGACAACAACCAAACAGAAGGCAAAACTGCCAAAGCAATCGAAAAACAAACATCAAAAATCCCTTCAGACGTTTTCCTATGGAGCGCGTTGGGATCAATGGCTGTATCTGCAGGCCTTAAAATTGCAGGTAGAGATAAGACAGCATTATTTGTTGGCCAGTGGGCAGCTCCGTTCCTGCTACTAGGTTTATACAACAAGATTGTAAAAACTGAGGGACACGATAAAGAATCTAACCCTGAACAATAACATTTTTTTTGTTACTAGGTTTTGTAAACCCTGCCGGAAGGCGGGGTTTTTTATTTGGCAATGAAACTTTTTTAGTAGGATTATTATTAACTTCGTAATAGAAATTTAATATATGAGTATCTACCCAATAAATAAAATTTTTTCAAAAATGTGGTTACCAATACTATTAGCCGCGATGACAGCGGTTGTTACTATATATACAATTATTGAACAGGAGAACGATAAAATAAAAGCTGAAGAAGAAGCTACCCGTGAGAAAGAATCCGCAGATAGGTTTCAAGAAGATTTAAGGAAGGCTAATATTAGTTTGCTGTATGAAACTCAAAAGAATAGTGCAAAAACTGACTCATTAGCTGCAGCAAACCTTGAAAACTTTAAATTGAGCCAACAACTCAACGCTAAATCAGACGACATTATTAAATCGAATGGTGATGTTATAAAAGCTCAAATTGAAATGTTTAAGCACGTAACTGGTGATGGTACTCCTGAGATTAAGTTTGGCGGTTCGAAAACTGATAGCTATATGCTGGACTTAGAAAACATGTCAAATTACCCGATGTATGACATACAGATAGAACAGATTCACTTAAGTGAATTAGCTAAGGTTCCGACAGTAAATATCGATGGAGTGAATTTTATAGATGGTATAGCCCTTGAATCTTTGACAGATCCTTTAAGTAATTTTTTGCCCTTACCTTCAAAAAAAAGTCTCCCTCTTACGTTAAAGCTAAAAAAGAATAAAGACTACGATTTTGTCTTATATAAAATTACAACTCGTCATGGTACATTTATGCAATATTGCGCAATTAGAAACATTCCTGAGTATAATTTAATAGAATACAATTTTATATTATTTAGGTTAGTGGATGGGGAGCATGTCGAGATTAAAAGCAATTTAGACAGTGTACGTAGAAAATTTTTTACTGATAATTGCCCGTTCTATAAAACTTCGATGAAGATATGGCGAACTTAGTAAGGAGTATTCAATTTTACTAAGACAATATTTTACCGAATTCATTTAAAATTCACATGATGTATGGCGGGGTTTTTTAATATAGAAAGCCCCTAAAAAGGGGCTTTCTATACTTAACTTACTACAAATTACTCTTAACTTACTATTACTTGGAAATGGCAGCCACTACAAATTGCGCTATGAGTGACCGCCAAGCTTAAAGTTAGTTTTACCGACGCAAAATTATCTGTACAACCGTTAAAATATATTTATAGAATCCCTAATATTTTCATAAAATGTACACATATATGAAGTTAGCGTAAAGACCGGCCATACTGCGGAAATTAAAGTAACGGAACATACTACACGCCTATATTATATATAAAACTAAAGAACCCGCGAAGGGGGCGGGTTCTTAATTTTGGGGGCAGCAATTGATTGACATTTTTTTGGTATTTACGAAATTCAGCTATCCTTGGTTTTCAAATCTTTCAATTTTTTTTTGCTTACGCACTTCGTTTAAAACAAATCCATTCCTAGATCAGTAGATTAACTCCTTATTCCAGAACCAACCTGTAATAAATCCTCTTTGTGAAAAATATTTAACCTCTTGGCCTAATTCAGCGGAGTAGTAGAAATTCTGATCAACTGTTATAGACAACATTTCCCCATAGGAGTTGTTGATCGTTAGGACATAGTTAGGATCTGCTTGTTTTATATCTTTTGGGTGCTGGATCTGACGGCCTAAAGAAGGAGTAACTTCAGATTCATATTGCTTTTCGACAACATAGCCGGTTACTATCTCAGCTTTACCCGCAAGGCAATCAATTGAGAAGAATGCAACAACAATTGCAACGGTTGTTGTAATGGAGAGTATCACAGCCTTTTGCAGGCTGCTTTTATAAAATTCAGAGTTTGGTGTGTTCATATTTGCTAGTATTTTTGAAAGTTATTTTGAGTAAAAAACGATTTTAAGACGCTTTCTGATAAAAGTGGTATACTTGTCTACTCCGCTGTCTAAAACCTTATTAAAAAGCTTTATTTTAAGTTGTTCATCTGCGATGTATGCTGCAACTTCATTTGCGGAGTTGATGCCCTCGTAAGTGTAAGTGTTGACTTTTTTGCCATCAACAATTGCAACGCTATTAAACTCGTATACCGAAATGTTGAAATACTTGTTTATTTCGGCATGCAGTGGGTTATCCGACTTCTGCGCTGGCATTTTCCTGATCGGTCACGGATTCATAAATAACTTCAATGTCATAAGTGTCACGAGTGCCGCCGATATTAATGTGATTACTTTCCATTATACTTCAGTGTTTTTGAGATTCCACATTGCACAAATGGCAAAGCCAAGGGAGCAGCATACAAACGACCAAAAGGCCGCAGCTGATCCGTGCATTAAATAGCCTGCAATAATTAGCACTAATAGCACAGCTAACGTTACTACGATTTTCATAAATTTCATGGTTAAAAGGGTTTTATAGTTATAGTTTGAAACCGACCGGTACATCAAATTCTGCAACAAATATTGTAAGCTCTCTAGCCCTAATATTTTTTACATACTTAGCTTCACTCATGGGAAGGCCTCGCACATCAGAAATAATTTGATTAATTCCCTTGCGTATAGTATCGGCAGTATAATTGCTTGCTAAATACCAGTCCATTAATTCCGACTTTGTAGCGCATTGGGGTAATTTTTTTAAGGGGGATTGAGTTTCCATATAGTAAAGCTGATAACCGGTTGATATTCTTTTTATATGATGTTCATTAATTGTTCGGCCAACAGGCCTTTATATTTTTCTGCTACATTCTTTTCGTACTCGTTGCGCCCGTGTCGCTGCCATGTGCAGCATTTAAGTACTATTACCGCTTCAGATACTTTCAAGCTGAGATTGAAAAACTCTTTACTGCTTTCAATCCTGCCTCGCAGCGTAAACCAAAGTCGTAATGCGATATCCACAGTAAGAAGGGCGTTTAAAAAGTCGTTCGTACCCCAATGATTCAAACCTAACTCCTCAATTTTTGAATATTGTTCCAACTCATGTTGCAACACTTCAATTTCGGCGGGGTCTATCTGTGTTAGTTTTAGCTTTTTCATCCGTTAAACTCTCTTATTGCCTGATCTGTTTTATTGTCATAGAAAACGACCTTTTGAACTATTTCCATGTTGCAGAAGTCTTTAAGACGTCGCATCATTCCGTTAATAATTTTTTCATCACTGGCAAAAGTTGATGCTTTATCATACTTAGCAAGGCTATACCAACGAATGTTGTTGTAACCATTCTTAGTAAATGCGACCATCTTGATCCTGGCTTTCTCTTTATCAAATACTGGCATAGCTAAGCGTTTATAGTTGTTTGTAAACTTTCAAGTGTATATCTCAGGGATCGGTAAAATGATATTGGCAAATTGTTTTCGATATAGTCAGTAAGCCAATGGAAATCCTTTTTACCTTTCAGGAATAACCTTACCGCATCTTCATATTTCTTGGTGTGGTTGATCTGTTCTTTACGCTTTTCAGCATTTTTTTCAGTCCTACGTTTTTTAGCCGGTAGTTTTTCAAGTTCCTTAACGTGACGATCCCAACGTTTAGCGGTGTATTCAAAACCAACCTCTTTTTTTGTATTGCGGGTAAAATCAAAATAAGACGAAGGGTATAGAACAGAAACCTTTACATTAGGTTTTGCAAACCACTTTCGGGCATCCTCTAGCCTCCAACGAAGCTGTGTAATGTCTTCAAAAACAACTGATTTATTAAATTCAACGCCGTTGTAGGTTAAGAATTTGTAGTTCATGTACGAATTGATGGCGTTTTTCCAAGATCCGGCAAATGCTGTGCTGTAGCGGTACAATTTTGCAGCCGACTTAAAGAAATCCTGTATTACCAACTCGCGGAATTCCAATCGGGTGAGCGTTCCTGAATACGCTTCTTTGAACAACAGTCGTTTATCAATAGGGATGTAGTTATTAAAATGCCCGGCTGCAAGCTTTTCGGCCAGATCCTGTGGGTGCATGATGAGTTCACGTAGATTGTCGCTCAGAGTATTTGAAACTTTAACATTTTCGACGCGCCCCCCCAGTTTGCTTTTCTCAACTTGCATCCCAGTGTTTGGGTAGAAAATGTTCTGGTGGACAAAAGAGGTTGTTGCCTTTGGCAACTCCTTATAACCAAAATCAGGCGTAGCCGATTCACTTTTCTTATATTCCTCTAAAAATGTTCTGGTAGTCTCTTTGGAATTAGGTAACTCTTTCCCTTTGGAGAGGTTAAGAAGCTGATTTTCAGTAGAGGTAATTTCTTTAGTATGCATATCTAAAATCACCAAAATTTCGGGATTTATATGGCATTTAATGCCTCTTTTTGTACCGCAGAAGGTATAGTCTATTATTATGCCGGCCTCCTGTAAACGCGCCCTGTGATTACGTACCGTCTTGTTGCAGATGGGCAGCGAGATAACATCATTCTCCGGACGTTTGATAGTTGTAACCTGGTATGCGTTTATCTCCATGTACTGGATCGGTCTTTCATCGCGAATTGCAAAGCGCATATAATGCTCGTTACGCTTCATAAGCTGCTTATTATACAGATGCAACATATTCTGAAATACCTGTTCAGCAAAGGGCTTAATAGTTTGTATGCGGCGTTTCTCTAAGAACCGGCCGAATATTTCTCCCGCCTGATCAATTTCTTCATTATATTCCCATGCATTTAAATGAGCATTACGCAATAGAAAATTGACTAAAATATCTTTCTCATAGTCAGCAAGTTGTTTATCTTTTTTGTATATTTGAACAGCCGCATTATGCTTGTCTATCAGCGTGTTTGCATCCTTTACTTTGATGTTATATTCCGATACAAATTTGCGGTAGTTATCCATTGTCATTGCAAAAGATTTGTCTTTTATAGCCGGATAAACGGCTTTAACAACAGTGTCATTTTGCAATACTGATGCTTTTGCTTCAGGCAGCTGCTTTTCGGGTTGGTAGCCAAATAGTTTAGCAGCTGTCAGATGCCCGGCAATAGAATTGGGTTCTGTACTTCTCATATTTCTAATCGTGATGCTTTCGCGGTTATAGTTAGATCAAGGCAACTTTCGTTGCGCTTTACTTCCTGTACTTCTTTGATGTAATAATAAATCTCCCTTATGGTTCCGGAGTTCGGGCCAGTAGTAACCATCTTTATAGCGCAATAGATCCTGTCACCTTTTTCAATGGATTTCTCCACAGGCATACTAAATACTATAATGGGGTTAGTAGCCCAATCGGCAGGCGATTTCGGGAACGCTTGTAGCGATAGATCCTTTGTGTTTTTGAAAGTCTGCATAGTTTATCGTGTTAACCTTTCCGCAGTCCCGCACAATGGCGGGACAGCATCAAGGGAGTTAAAGCTTGCGCCCAGTATTTTTAGTTGATAAACTGTTTAGATTTCTTAACTGTGATCTTCATAAGCTTGGAATCACATAATTTTGAGAACCCGGTTAAGGTTAGTCCAGGTTGATCAAAGCACTTTAATACGCGCTTGTCATCCATTTGGAACTTTTCATCAAAAATGATAAGGAAAGAGGTCGAAAACCCCTGCTGCTTGCCGGAGATAACACCGGCAACGCAGGGAAGATTTTGTAGTAAGTTAACTGGTTTTTGTAAAAGGGTAGGTAGTAGGTCTAATACAGGCATACGGCCGGCATTAGGAACATAGGTTAGTAAATTCATAACTATATTGTTTTGTGGTTAAAAGGGTTGCAACATTCGTTGCAGATTTTTTGTTATAAATGTGTTAACAATTGGGAAACTAAATTTTAATCAGTATTTTTGTAGCTAATTTCAGAACTACCTGCGCTAACAGGTGTTTTGAGGTTAAAAGGGTAGGTGTGGGTGGTACCACACCTTTTTTTATTTAATCACTCTGAGTTTACTTCCATTAATACGCTGGTTCCTGCGTTGCTTCATTAGTGGTAAAACAACTTCTGTACATTCTTCAACCGTCCATACATTACTTTTTTTTGTTAATTTAACAGGTTTGGGTTTACGCTCCTTTTCCATCATAGCATACAGCCTTTCCTTTTCCCCATCAGGGAGAGCAAGGAAAATGTTATATGCAGTTTCAGCTAGAAGCATTATTACTTTTCTTATTAAATATGTTAAATTGGCATGGTTTTTAGTTCACCAGTTGTTGCAACGTTTGTTGGAACAGGTTGGGGAAGGGGAGAACATGAATAGCTGGGATCGAAAAGAATTTTCTTAACCGTATCTTCAGATATATTAAACATCTCTGCAACTATTGGCTGTGCATCTCTTGTAGTCATAGTTTGCTTTAAAGCATTGTATTGGGCTAAAACTCCCTTATTACGCTTCAGCTTCTTTTCCTGAGTGGTTTCTTTCAACTTTGCCATATCAATAATTTTAATGACTATATTTATACAGACAAACTTAGTATTATTATTCGGAATATTCAATTATTATTCGGAAAAAGTAATATTATTTTTCGGTGTATTTTATAATATACTGATTATCAGTGTTTTTGTTTCCGAATATTTTTATGAAAAATTTTATATCGCAAAATATTTCTTACCTTGTTAAACTGAAAAATCTCAGTCAGGATGTATATGGAGAAATATTTGACTTAAAAAAAGGAGTTATAAATCAGTATATTTTGGGTAAGAGTTTGCCTAAAATTGAGACAGTTCAGAAAATTTGTGCTTATCATAAAATCAAGATTGATGATTTTATAAATGTTGATTTGTCTGAAAGTGTTTATAACAAACAATCGGTGAATGATGGTATAGTTAGCGAAGCACCAAATTTGAACTATGGGGGTAGTGAAAATTTAGTTGCTGAACTTAAAAGTAAAGTTGCTATGCAAGTAGAACTTATTGAGACACAGAAGGATCTTATAGAAAGTCAAAAAGATATAATTTCAAATCTGAAAGGCCAGCTGTCTCAGGCATCGTAGCCAGCTGGATAATACATAGAAATTGAATAAACCACCCAATTATATAAACCAATTATCTTATGAGAAAAATTACATTACTGGCCGTGCTATCATTAGTGTTAGTTTCGGCTTATTCATTTAAAGAAATTTCAGATCTTAAAAGAAATGCTGCTGAAGTGGTAGAGCGTGACGGCATATTAATATTTGCAGATAGCAAACCGGTTGCAAAATATGAAGTTATAGGTGAGGTCAAGTTAGGATTTGGATCTAATTCCGATGGTACTTACAAACGCGCTATTAGCAGGCTTGTAGAAATTGCAAAGGATAAATACCCAACCGGTAAAGCATTAATATTGAAGACAGATGAAATTAAGTATTCTGCTGAAGTAATTGACTTTAGAGATTAGATAATGAAATATTACGATAATTTTAAAGGTGCACAAGTAGAGAAACCCCATGTTTGTCGCTATTGTCATGTTACTCAAATATCAACTATTTTAAATGTATTTGATAAATATGAGGGCGAACAGGGGACTTATTTAGTAATTAGTAGATGCCACAACAAAGGCTGTGATCGTGTGATAATCACTGAGAATATTTATAGATACCAGGACAATTGTTATAGTCTTTTAAGATATATTGATAGTAATCCATTGTTACCTGAATTTCCAAATGCAATAAGAACGTTAATGAGTGGCTTAGATCCCACCGTACCTAGCAAGTTTGAGAAAACGTATTTACAAAGTTTAAAAGCTGAAGAAGAAGGTTTGGATGAAATAGCCGGTATGGGGTACAGAAAGGCAATAGAGTATTTAGTCAAAGATCTTGCCGTATCGAAAAATCCAACGGATGTCGAACAAATTAAAGGAAAAACTTTAACAGCGATTGTAAAGGATTATTTTGAGGGTGATATTAAAAAAATTCTTGAGAGAGCTGTTTGGTTAGGTAATGATCAAACTCATTATTTCAAAATCTTTGAACAATTTGATTTACAAATGCTAAAAAATTTAATTGACTTCGTACTTTCCGATCTCGACAGAGAGTCTAAAAGAGAACATTATTTAAGTACTATAACTCCTTACAATAAATCTTAAGAATAAATAATGTATATAAATCTGCATACGATAAGGTAAAATCCTTGTGTGTAAAACATTGAAAATCATTTAACAATCTTATCGCTGTAGGCTTCCTTATAATTGTGGTTCCGAAGGTCGGGGGTTCGAGACCCCTCATTCACCCCTAAGCAGGAAGCCTCTCAGAAATGAGAGGCTTTTTTTATTTCAGTAAAATGATATGTAAATAGTGGTTTCGTAAATTTAAAATTATTGCATATCTTTAAATCACTAATTCAAATACGATATGGCGCTTAATTATGAAGATTTAGAAAAACGTTTTGACTGTGCCTGCGATGATGCGGTTTCAGATTTGACCCTACAGTATAAAAACACATACGAAGCAGGAGGTCCCGGAAAGCTTGCGGCTTTTTTGGAATTGATACAAATGCAGTTCGACCAGGTAGAGTCGGTTTTTATTCGCGACAACGAACTTCATGTAGATGTTGAGGCGCTACGACGTATAAAAGCAATTGCAAAAAATTATGCAAAAAAGTGTTTAGATACATATAGTAAAATAACTGTAGCGTAGTTGTGTCGCTTATATAGTGTTAAAGTCCGTAATCTACGGGCTTTTTTGTTTTTAGATTTTATAAGTATAATGTTATTAAATTTCAGTTAAATTTTATAACTGCCTTTAATCTGATCTGAAGTTATTTTGCCCAACAATTCACACAAAAAATAGTTAAGGGGATAAATAATGAATTCTAGATTCAAGGAGTTA
The DNA here is from genome assembly GCA_001708385.1 of Flavobacterium psychrophilum. NCBI lineage: Bacteria > Pseudomonadati > Bacteroidota > Flavobacteriia > Flavobacteriales > Flavobacteriaceae > Flavobacterium > Flavobacterium psychrophilum. The sequence goes on from CP012388.1 coordinate 3,713,526, forward strand.
AAGGAACAGTTGGAGACGGCATGCCGTGAAGTGCATAGAGATTTCTTAAATAAATTCAATAACGACACCTATATATCTGCCGGGGGTGCAAAGCTGGAGGCGTTTATAACCGAATTGCAAAAAGAATACGAAAATGTTGCAGCAAACTTCCTTAAAAAGCACGGAATGGAAAAAGATTCTGAGGCCAGGAAAAAAGCTTTGGCGATAACAAAGGTGTACGCTAAGCTATGTATAGAGGAGTTTAGTAAAATATAACCCGTATGTAGTGTAGTTTAATCCCGGCTGGTCCGGGATTTTTTATTACACCTATATATAGAGTGTTTTTTCAGGAGCCATTTCCCGCTATCGCCTTAATCTCTCCGCTTTGCTTCGAGGATACCGGCTCTATCGGGGCTAGGGTGTTTGCGGTATACTATAATATATATAAGGAGTAGTGTAAATGCTTTTTTATGAAACTCCATGTTTCCTTTGCGTGTTTACATATAACAGCGAAAAAACTTTCGTAGTCAAAAACCGCGTAACCAATGAGTTAAGGATAGGTGTTAAAAAAAGATTAAAAAAAGGTGATTTAAAGTTTGGATAGGGTTTAAATAATGGTACTTTTGCACCCGCATTAGAGAAGTACATTGACAGACTGATACGCAAGGGGGATACTAATTAAGGTGTTTCATAGCGGATAAAAAAAAGTTTTAAAAAGGCTTGTTTTGTAAAGGAAAAAGATATTATCTTTGCCCTCCCAAACCGCGAGGAATTGGGGTTCATTGCAAGACTGGGATTGATTTTTATCTGTTAGAATTTTGAGAAAATTTTTCTCAAAAAAGCTTGCGGGATTAAAAAGAAGTTGTACTTTTGCAGCCGCTTTGAGAACGAAAGTTTGTTAAGTGGAAATAAATAAGAAGAACACGTTCATAGACATATTGGATTGACAGCATAAGAGAGAGTAAGATCTTGATTATCATAAGAAAAAAACCTAGCATATAAGGTCGTAAAAATATTAAAAATATACGATGAAGAGTTTGATCCTGGCTCAGGATGAACGCTAGCGGCAGGCTTAACACATGCAAGTCGAGGGGTAGAGGCTTTCGGGCCTTGAGACCGGCGCACGGGTGCGTAACGCGTATGCAATCTGCCTTGTACAAAGGGATAGCCCAGAGAAATTTGGATTAATACCTTATAGTATGTTGAGGGGACATCCCTTTATCATTAAAGATTTATCGGTACAAGATGAGCATGCGTCCCATTAGCTAGTTGGTGTGGTAACGGCATACCAAGGCTATGATGGGTAGGGGTCCTGAGAGGGAGATCCCCCACACTGGTACTGAGACACGGACCAGACTCCTACGGGAGGCAGCAGTGAGGAATATTGGACAATGGGCGCAAGCCTGATCCAGCCATGCCGCGTGCAGGATGAAGCATCTATGGTGTGTAAACTGCTTTTATACAGGAAGAAACCCTGGCTCGTGAGCCAGATTGACGGTACTGTAGGAATAAGGATCGGCTAACTCCGTGCCAGCAGCCGCGGTAATACGGAGGATCCAAGCGTTATCCGGAATCATTGGGTTTAAAGGGTCCGTAGGCGGTTTTATAAGTCAGTGGTGAAATCCGGTAGCTCAACTATCGAACTGCCATTGATACTGTAGAACTTGAATTATTGTGAAGTAACTAGAATATGTAGTGTAGCGGTGAAATGCTTAGATATTACATGGAATACCAATTGCGAAGGCAGGTTACTAACAATACATTGACGCTGATGGACGAAAGCGTGGGGAGCGAACAGGATTAGATACCCTGGTAGTCCACGCCGTAAACGATGGATACTAGCTGTTTGGTAGCAATACTGAGTGGCTAAGCGAAAGTGATAAGTATCCCACCTGGGGAGTACGAACGCAAGTTTGAAACTCAAAGGAATTGACGGGGGCCCGCACAAGCGGTGGAGCATGTGGTTTAATTCGATGATACGCGAGGAACCTTACCAGGGCTTAAATGTAGGTTGACAGGCTTGGAAACAGGTTTTTCTTCGGACAACTTACAAGGTGCTGCATGGTTGTCGTCAGCTCGTGCCGTGAGGTGTCAGGTTAAGTCCTATAACGAGCGCAACCCCTGTTGTTAGTTGCCAGCGAGTCATGTCGGGAACTCTAACAAGACTGCCGGTGCAAACCGTGAGGAAGGTGGGGATGACGTCAAATCATCACGGCCCTTACGTCCTGGGCTACACACGTGCTACAATGGCCGGTACAGAGAGCAGCCACTGGGCGACCAGGAGCGAATCTATAAAACCGGTCACAGTTCGGATTGGAGTCTGCAACCCGACTCCATGAAGCTGGAATCGCTAGTAATCGGATATCAGCCATGATCCGGTGAATACGTTCCCGGGCCTTGTACACACCGCCCGTCAAGCCATGGAAGCTGGGGGTACCTGAAGTCGGTGACCGCAAGGAGCTGCCTAGGGTAAAACTGGTAACTGGGGCTAAGTCGTAACAAGGTAGCCGTACCGGAAGGTGCGGCTGGAACACCTCCTTTCTAGAGACACGACCGCTTGGTTAATAATTATGAGAAAAATAGGTTTTATTCTCGCTGTTAGTTCAAAAATTTAAAGTAAAGAGAGCTGAAAAATAAATAGTCTCGTAGCTCAGCTGGTTAGAGTACTACACTGATAATGTAGGGGTCGGCAGTTCGAGTCTGCCCGGGACTACTATAAGCTTCGCTCATTTACTTAGAAGGAAATTTTAGAAGATGAGTTGCACTATTTAGTGACGAACCGTATAGGACTGTTAACTAAAGACTGTTAACTGTCAGCTAAATACGGGGGATTAGCTCAGCTGGCTAGAGCGCCTGCCTTGCACGCAGGAGGTCATCGGTTCGACTCCGATATTCTCCACCAGGCAAAGTCTGACACTGGAATTAATTGCCAGTGGCGGCGCGCCACAGTTCATTGACATATTGAGATAAATACAAAGTAGAAAAATATAGAAAGCACATTTGTGTTGCTATATGTAACACAAAAAAAGTACAATAAGCAAAATAAGGGCGCATGGGGGATGCCTGTGGCTCTCAGAGGCGAAGAAGGACGTGATAAGCTGCGAAAAGCTACGGGGATTGGCACACACGAATTGATCCGTAGATATCCGAATGGGGCAACCCACTATGTTGAAGACATAGTACTCCGATAGGAGGGCAAACCCGCTGAACTGAAACATCTAAGTAGGCGGAGGAGAAGAAAACAAAAGTGATTCCGTAAGTAGTGGCGAGCGAACGCGGAACAGCCCAAACCAATGTTGTTACGGCAATATTGGGGTTGTAGGACCACGATATTTTATGCATGAGGAACTGGAATAACCTGGAAAGGTTAATCATAGAGGGTGATAATCCCGTACAGGTAACAAATGTAATAGATAGTGGTATCCTGAGTAGGGCGGGGCACGTGAAACCCTGTCTGAAACTGGCGGGACCATCCGCTAAGGCTAAATACTCCTGAGAGACCGATAGTGAACCAGTACCGTGAGGGAAAGGTGAAAAGAACCGTGAATAACGGAGTGAAATAGATCCTGAAACCATGCGCCTACAAGCGGTCGGAGCAGACTTGTTCTGTGACGGCGTGCCTTTTGCATAATGAGCCTACGAGTTACCGTTGCTGGCAAGGATAAGTAATTAAGTTATGGATCCGTAGCGAAAGCGAGTCTTAATAGGGCGCTTTAGTCAGTAATGGTAGACGCGAAACCGTGTGATCTACCCATGGGCAGGATGAAGCTGTGGTAACACATAGTGGAGGTCCGAACCGGTTGACGTTGAAAAGTCTTCGGATGACCTGTGGGTAGGGGTGAAAGGCCAATCAAACTCGGAAATAGCTCGTACTCCCCGAAATGCATTTAGGTGCAGCGCTGGACACTAGTTATATAGAGGTAGAGCTACTGATTGGATGCGGGGGCTTCACCGCCTACCAATTCCTGACAAACTCCGAATGCTATATAATGATAACCAGCAGTGAGGGCATGGGTGCTAAGGTCCATGTCCGAGAGGGAAAGAACCCAGACCATCAGCTAAGGTCCCCAAATCTATACTAAGTTGAAAAAACGAGGTTTGTCTGCCCAGACAGCTAGGATGTTGGCTTGGAAGCAGCCATTCATTTAAAGAGTGCGTAACAGCTCACTAGTCGAGCGGACGAGCATGGATAATAATCGGGCATAAGTATAGTACCGAAGCTATGGATTTGCAGTTTACTGCAAGTGGTAGGGGAGCATTCTAAGGGGGTTGAAGGTGATATGTGAGTATTGCTGGACCGCTTAGAAAAGAAAATGTAGGCATAAGTAACGATAATGCGGGCGAGAAACCCGCACACCGAAAGACTAAGGTTTCCTCAGCTATGCTAATCAGCTGAGGGTTAGTCGGGACCTAAGGCGAACCCGAAAGGGACAGTCGATGGCCAACGGGTTAATATTCCCGTACTTCTTATAGTTGTGATGGAGTGACGGAGTGATGAAAGCGCCGCGAACTGACGGAATAGTTCGTTAAAGTACCTAGCTATAGGCCCCGTAGTTAAATGCGCGGGGACTGGTGAAATACGATAGTACACGGAGTCTTCGGACAAAGTGATAGTGCGCCTAAGGGCTTCCAAGAAAAGCTTCTAAACTTAGATTATAAGAACCCGTACCGTAAACCGACACAGGTAGTCGAGGAGAGAATCCTAAGGTGCTCGAGAGATTCATGGCTAAGGAATTAGGCAAAATAGACCTGTAACTTCGGGAGAAAGGTCGCCAGCAGCAATGCTGGCCGCAGTGAAAAGGTCCAGGCGACTGTTTATCAAAAACACAGGGCTCTGCAAAATCGTAAGATGAAGTATAGGGCCTGACACCTGCCCGGTGCTGGAAGGTTAAGAGGAGATGTTATCTTCGGAGAAGCATTGAATTGAAGCCCCAGTAAACGGCGGCCGTAACTATAACGGTCCTAAGGTAGCGAAATTCCTTGTCGGGTAAGTTCCGACCTGCACGAATGGTGTAACGATCTGGACACTGTCTCAGCCATGAGCTCGGTGAAATTGTAGTATCGGTGAAGATGCCGATTACCCGCAGTGGGACGAAAAGACCCTGTGCACCTTTACTATAGCTTAGTATTGACCTTGGATAAGTGATGTGTAGGATAGGTGGGAGACTTTGAAGCGGCGTCGCCAGGCGTTGTGGAGTCATTGTTGAAATACCACCCTTTGCTTATCTGAGGCCTAACCCCGCTATGTGGGGGACATTGCTTGGTGGGTAGTTTGACTGGGGTGGTCGCCTCCAAAAGAGTAACGGAGGCTTCTAAAGGTTCCCTCAGCACGCTTGGTAACCGTGCGTAGAGTGCAATGGCATAAGGGAGCTTGACTGAGAGACATACAGGTCGATCAGGTACGAAAGTAGAGCATAGTGATCCGGTGGTTCCGCATGGAAGGGCCATCGCTCAAAGGATAAAAGGTACGCCGGGGATAACAGGCTGATCTCCCCCAAGAGCTCATATCGACGGGGGGGTTTGGCACCTCGATGTCGGCTCGTCACATCCTGGGGCTGGAGAAGGTCCCAAGGGTTGGGCTGTTCGCCCATTAAAGTGGCACGCGAGCTGGGTTCAGAACGTCGTGAGACAGTTCGGTCTCTATCTACTGTGGGCGTTAGAAATTTGAGTGGATCTGATTCTAGTACGAGAGGACCGAGTCGGACAAACCTCTGGTGTATCTGTTGTTCCGCCAGGAGCACCGCAGAGTAGCTACGTTTGGAAGGGATAAGCGCTGAAAGCATATAAGCGCGAAACCCACCACAAGATGAGATTTCTTTTAAAGGTCGTGGAAGATGACCACGTTGATAGGCTATAGATGTAAAGGCAGTAATGTCATAGTCGAGTAGTACTAATAACCTGTAAGCTTATGTACGCCTCTTTTCCCCGCCCTTGGGCGGGGAGAGAACTTTCTAAACAAGTATACTTATTTTTATCTCAGTATGTTAAGATATTATCCATTAGTTCCCAGGCATAAGCCAAAAGACCTATGGACCGCGCAAGAGAGCAGATGCCTTATGGCTGATGCCTATTGCCTTAAAAACTTAAGGTGGTTATTGCGGCGGGGCTCACCTCTTCCCATCCCGAACAGAGAAGTTAAGCCCGCCTGCGCAGATGGTACTGCAGTTTGTGGGAGAGTATGTCATCGCCTTTCTTTTGAAAACCCTTCATCTTTACGATGAAGGGTTTTTTGTTTTGTGAAAGTTTAGGATTATTTTAATAGTTTTTAAGTGGCTATCATAAGGTGTCTTTGTTAACTTTGAGAATATTACTAAATAAAACGCACCATGAAAAATTTATTTTTAGCCTTAGCTGTTATGGCGGGGGTATCTGCAACAGCTGCAGTTACTATAGAAAACAATGAAGTTGTTTCCGTATATCAGGAAAAACAATACAAAAAAATAGAAGTTTCGCAGGTTTCTAAAGAAGCGCTAGATAAGATTAAGAAAAGCTACGGCACTTATACCATAAAAGAGGCACACAAAGCCGATGATGGAGAGTACAAACTGGTACTGACAAAAGATGGTGTAGATACTACAGCAACTTTTACTGCTGCCGGAGACCTTATCAAGATATACTAAAAAAGAGAAGCTAATCAGCTTCTCTTTTTTGCGTTAGAGATAGTAGCTACAGTCCGCAACGGAGTGAGGACTACAACTGATATTCTGCCGCTTAAGCGGAACGAGAACTATGATTTATGTTTTTGGCAATATTCGCAAACATTGCTAAGTATACATTCGCTGTGTTTCGGGTTTGTTGGCCTGCAAATTTCACGTCCAAGGAATGAAAGTGCCATACCAACTTCTCCCCACATATCTTTCGGAAGTTTTTGCATCAATTGTTTTTCAATCTTTGTGGCGTCACCATCAGTAGTAATACCAAGGCGGGGTGCAACACGAAGTACATGAAGATCTACTAAAATGCCTTCTGCATTTACGCCCGCTTCCCGCATTATGACGTTGGCAGATTTTCTGCCTACACCTTTGAGGGCAACAAGCTCTTTCATTGTTTTAGGGATATTCTTATCTTCTTTAACAGTTTCTGCAATTTCCTGAAGCCAGGCAATTTTATTTCCGTTGAAACGTACTTTGGCGAGGTATTCATGCAATTCAGCACTATTGGCTTTCGATAAAGCTTTCATGTCAGGAAATTTTTTAAAGAAGTCAACCGTTACTTTATTTATATTGGCATCACTATCCTGTGCAGCCAAGACAACCATAACCAGTAATTGGTAGATGTTTTTGTAGTGCAATGGATGCTCCTTGCCCTTATATTCAGCAATCAGTGGTTTTAAAGCTTTTGGCCAGTCGGTGCCTTCGTTAAAGAGATCCATTACTCTTGCTTTAGGTCAACAGAAAGAGAATTTACACAGTAGCGTTGTCCCGTTTCGGTAGGGCCATCATCAAATACATGTCCTAAATGACTCCCGCAGTTAGCGCAAAGTATTTCTGTTCTCAGCATTCCATGGGTAGTGTCCTTTATATATTCTACCTTTCCTGGGATAGACTCATCAAAAGACGGCCATCCACAACTGGATTGAAACTTAGAATCACTTTCAAAAAGTGCTTCGCCGCAAGCACCGCAACAATAGGTACCTTTATCAAAAGCAAGGTTATATTTTCCTGAATGTGGAAATTCAGTTCCTTTTTCGCGTAATATCTTGTATCGTTCAAGGCCAAGTTCTTGTTTCCACTCAGCTTCGGATTTCTCTATATTATAATTTTTCATAGCTTGAAATGTTTGTTTGTATTTAACAAATTTACACAAAAGTTTGTCTGTCCTTCTTAATTAAAAAGAAAGGCACTGTTAATCTGCTCATAAACGTGGTACTATTTTTTAGCGGGGATAAACCTGATGGAAACCGAGTTGGTACAAAATCGTTTCCCTGTAGTTTCTTCGGGGCCATCATCAAAAACGTGACCCAGGTGACCGCAACAATTGGAGCACATCACTTCAACACGCTTCATTCCCAAAGTATTATCTTCCTTGTAGACTACACTTCCTTCAATAGCCTGATCGAAAGAAGGCCATCCACAGGATGAATCAAATTTTGCATCGGATTTGAATAGTGGGTTACCGCAAGCCGCACAAACGTATACCCCGTTTTCGAAATGTTTATAATACTCTCCTGTAAAAGGCCTTTCAGTTGCTTTTTCACGTAACACCTCGTACTGTTCCTGCGTTAAAACTTTTTTCCATTCTGCATCGGTACTGTAAGGAGTGATTTTTGCTTTTTTAACGGACTGTTGTGGTGTTTCCTTTTTTGTGGTTTGTTTCTTTTCCTGCCCCTGACAAGAAACAAGGGTAAACAGGAAAATAATGATAGCTATTTTTTTCATAATTCTAAAAATTGAATAATTTTTTTAATGACTTTACTGTCGCCTAAAATTTTACGGTGTCCTAATCCTTCAGTAATCATCAACTCGGCGTTCGCCAGATGTTCAGCGATATGGTGTGCCGCACTAGAAGGTACATCGCCGTCATCTTTATCATGAATAACCAGCACAGGTATAGTGACATCCTTTGCTGCTATATACGCCGAATAATTGTTAATGGTTTCATTGAATTTCTTTTCAAACAACCGTATCATCAGCTTACCGGTAGCAATATTCATTCCTAATTTTTCTGAAAAGTCATCCATAATATCTTTTACTATGTCACCGCTGCCAATAGTGACCGCCTTATGAACTTTTAGGCCTCTTTTAATAGCATTAAGTACAGCCATTGCGCCAAGCGAATGCCCGATTGCATATTCGAATGGACCGAATTGTTTTTCCAGTTCGAGGATACACGCGATAAACTCTGTCATGTCGCTTGTTTTACTACCGGATTTACCATGTGCAGGAGCATCAAAACTTACAGTAGAATATCCATTTTTAAGTAATCTGTCGGCAATACTTCTAAGCTGTGTTCCGCGGCCACTCCAACCATGTACAAGTAATACTTTACGGTTACTGTCTCCGTAATGGTATACCGTGATTGTTTTATCCAGAGCCGGGATATATACCTGTTCCTGTTTGCTATTGGCATCCATTTCTTCTTCCCGTTTAGGAAGCTTATATTTAATTGGAGTTGTAAATAATTTGATAGCAAATTTAGCAGCCAGTCGGGGAGAAGTAACTTCCAATATTTTTACAGTAATTAATATAGGCTTAGGTATTCTAAGCGATTGACGATGCTTTTTAGGTGTGTTTGACATGGTATTGAAATTACTATACCAAGTTACGTAATATCTTCGGCTTATTTTATCGAGACATAATTCTTATTGATCTGCCATCGAAAAATTTTAACGGTAATTTAAACATTCACAATACTTTAACTAAAATGTGATTTTTTTCGGAAATACTTATAAAATGAATTCACTAAATTTGGATAGAATTTATAAATTTTCGACCCCATGAAGAAAAGTGTTTTTGCACTGTCTGCTCTTTTGCTGGCTACGGTATTTGCCTGTAGCACAAACCCTTTTACAGGTAAAAAGGATCTGAACTTTGTGTCTAACGACCAAATATTTCCAACTGCGTTTCAGCAGTACGACCAATTTTTAAAAGAGAATAAAGTAATAAAGGGTACTGCCGACGCACAACGCGTGGTGACAGTAGGCCAAAAGATCAAGGCTGCTGCCGAAAAATACCTTAATGCTAATGGTTATCAGGGATATCTTAATGGTTACGAATGGGAATATAACCTGGTTCAGGACCCTGCAGTAAATGCATGGTGTATGCCGGGCGGTAAGATTGTAGTATACACAGGTATATTGCCAGTTACTAAAGATGATGCCGGGCTTGCTACTGTAATGGGGCACGAGGTTGCTCACGCATTGGTAAACCATGGTGCACAACGTATGAGTGCTTCCCAGCTTCAGGAAATTGGTGCTGCGGGTGTTCAGGCGGCGACAGCAGGTAAGAGTGCAGCAGCACAAAACATATACATGCAGGCCTATGGTATTACCAGCGAATATGGCGGAATGCTGCCATTTAGCCGTAAGCATGAAAACGAAGCCGATGAAATTGGCCTTACCCTTATGGCTATTGCAGGATACAATCCGGATAAAGCAGTTGAGTTTTGGCAGAGGATGGAAGCTAATGCCGGAGGTGCTGCACCACCGGAGTTTATGAGTACGCACCCGTCAGGTTCAACAAGGATTGCAAATATTAAAAGCCTTGCTCCAAATGCAAAAGCGCAAGCTGCCAAATTTGGTGTGAAGTTTTAATTTAAGTATGTAGAATAGATATATTAGATACTAGACTTACAAAAAGCTACCTTAGGGTGGCTTTTTTATATTATAGTGTAAACTTTACGACTTTATAACTTTGGACTTTACGACTTATCAAAAAATAAATTAGCTTTGGCTCACCAAACCAATATATATGGCACAATTAGAAAAAGGCAGCAAAAAGCTGCTTAATGCATGGGCTTTCTACGACTGGGCGAACTCAGTTTACAGTCTTGTTATCGCTTCGGCAATATTTCCCATTTTTTATGATCTCATTTTTGAACTTAAGGGAATAAAGCACATCGCTGTTTTTGGCACTTCTATGAAAAGCACCGCGCTTATAAGTTTTGTAACGGCATTTGCCTTTTTAGTTGTAGCTTTTATTTCCCCGCTTCTTTCAGGTATTGCAGATTATGTGGGAAATAAGAAAAGCTTTCTTAAACTATTTTGCTACATAGGTGCGATATCATGCATTGGTCTATACTGGTTTGATCTTGACAATATTTACTGGAGCCTTGTTTGCTACTTTTTTGGACTGATAGGATTTTGGGGTAGCCTTGTGTTTTACAACTCGTATCTGCCGGATATTGCATTTCCCGATCAGCAGGATGCGGTAAGCGCACGCGGATATTCAATGGGATATATTGGTAGTGTTATCTTGCTTATCATCAATCTTGCGATGGTAATGTCGGTAGAAGATTCGGAGAAAGAGCAGATGATGCGTTACTCATTTGTATCAGTAGGTATATGGTGGATCGTATTTAGCCAGTATACGTATTACTATCTGCCGAAAGGCACTAAAGAAGGCAAAAAAGTAACAGGAGATGTAATTTTTAACGGTTTTAGGGAGTTAAGAAAAGTCTGGGCACAGCTAAAGCAGAATATCACGCTTAAAAGATATCTTGGAGGTTTCTTTGTTTACAGTATGGCCGTACAGACAGTTATGCTTGTTGCAACCTATTTTGGTGCAGAAGAAATAGAGTGGGGTGAAGGCGGTGCGAAACAGATGGGGCTTATTGTGAGCATCCTTCTTATTCAGCTTATTGCCGTTGCCGGTGCTGTAATTACATCGAAACTTTCAGCGAAATATGGTAATATAAAAACGCTTATCGGAATTAACTGTATATGGGCCGTAATATGTATATGTGCCTTTTTTGTAACACAGCCGATAGAATTTTATGTTACAGCTGCTTTTGTAGGTCTGGTTATGGGAGGGATACAATCGCTATCGCGTTCTACCTATTCTAAGTTTTTGCCGGAGACTACAGATACAGCTTCGTTCTTTAGTTTTTATGATGTTACAGAAAAGATAGGTATTGTTATAGGTATGCTTTTATATGGTGCTATCGATCAGATATTTGGCAGCATGCGTTATTCTGTAGTATTTTTAACAATATTCTTTATAATGGGAATATTTTTACTGTTAAGAGTAGAGAAAAAGAGGTAGTTTATATCTAATTTCTATTATATTTGGACTGAAAAATATTTTAGAACCATGAAAAAGATTAAAGCCCTATTATCTGTATTTGCTGTAGTTTTTGCTGCGGTAAACTTTACTTCTTGTGATACCGAACCTGTAGACCCTGTTTTGTTAGACAATATTGGACAGCAACCTGGTACACCAGGTCCAGCAGTATTTAAAGCAGATTTTAGCGGGAATACATTTGTGGCAACAAGTTCTGCTGCTGTTATAAGTAATGCAAATGTGGCTATTACCGGTCTTAAAGGTACTAATGGTGAAGCTTTTTCTGTACTTATAAATGGCACTGCTGTTGGTAGTTATTCTGCTGACAAAGTTATCTTAGACTATAACCCGGGCACTTCTGAATATTCATATAGCAACGTTGATCTTACTACAGGTCAGGAATCAGGAAGTGTTTCTATTACAAGTATAGATACAGTAAACAAAACAATATCGGGTACTTTTAGCTTTGTAGGCTGGTGGACCGATGCTACTTTAAACCTGCCTTCTATTGCTTTTACGAATGGCGTGTTTACAAACGTTCCGTACACTGGTAACGCCGGTGGAGGTCCTGTAACAGGAACTGAAGAATTTTTTAAAGCAAGAGTTGACGGTCAGGATAATACATACGAAGATGCTGATCTGGGTGTAGCAGTTGGTGGTGGTAGCGGCGGAGTTGAAGTTATAACTATCAACGCATTTGCTCCAGATCATGAGTTAATTGTTTCAGCTCATTCCGATATAACTCCCGGTACGTACCAATTTGGCAACGGATCGGCAAGTGTAGCAAGCGCAACATTTGTGTCTGCTGCTGATGAAAGTTTTCCTGTAACAGGAGGAGCATTAACTATTACAAGTAATGTAAACGGATTTTTAAAAGGAACTTTTAGCTTTACGGTTACAAATACTGAGGGTGAAACGCATACCGTAACTAATGGTGATTTTAATATAGAATACGATTTCTAAGAGAATATAATTTAGAATATGAATCCGCCTTAGGGCGGATTTTTTTATGGGAATATATTAGTAAGAATTATTTAACGTATACGTAATCATTTTTGTGAAATTCTGCTATATTTGAAACTGTAAAAAATTAACCGACCTTATTATGAAAAAATTTATGAAGCTTTCGGCTTTATTCCTATTATCTGCAATTAGTTTTGTTTCATGCGATACAGAAGCTGTTGATCCTGTATTACTTGAGACTATCGGAGAACAGCCCGGTACCGTGGGGCCTGCTGTATTTAAGGTTGACTTTAGTAATGCAACACATACTGCAGTGGCTGCAACAGCAAACTACCAGGAAGGTGTGCTTAACATTGGCGCTGTTTTAAATGCAAATGGAGAGGCACTATCTATAAGTATTGATGATACTGCCGTTAAAACATATACAGAATCTTTTATAGGATATTTTCCGGGTAACAGTTCTGCAATAGGCTATCTGAATATTGATCCTACTACAGGTAATAACCAGGGAAGCGTTACTATTACAAAGTTTGATGCTGTGAACAAAACAATATCAGGAAGGTTTAATTTTACAGGATGGTATGGGGATGCAACGATGAACCTGCCCTCTATAGCATTTACAAACGGTATTTTTGAAAATATTCCTGTTATTGGTTTACCTGATAATCCGGGCACAAATCCGGTTAATGAAAAGTTTTTTAAAGCTAAAGTTAACGGAACGGCAAAAACGTTCGGCACTATCATGACCTTCGGAGAGGGAAATACATGGACGATTAGCGCAACTAATACTGCATCTCAGGAAAGTATGAGCATTACTATTCCGGAAACAATTACACCGGGTACTTACCCGCTTGAAGTGTTTACAAAATATTTTGCAAGCTACATTAGCTTAACAGGGGACGGTTTTTCATCAGACAGCGGTACGCTTACAATTACCTCTCATTCTAACGGATGGATAAAAGGAACGTTCTCTTTCAGCGGAGAAGATATTGACGGAAATTTAAAAACGGTAACTGAAGGACAATTCAGTCTGCAGGACTAAAAATATAGATTGAATTAAAAATCCGCCTTGTGCGGATTTTTTTATGGCACAAAGATTGTCATAATAGTATGCAGAGATACAATTATTTACTGCATCATATTGATACATAGAGCGAAAGACCGATTTTAAATACTCGTTAATTCTGCTTTATGTTTATGTTTAATGACAAAATGACTTTTATCCTACTATGGCTAATCAGAAAATATTAAATATTGACAGTTTGTCACTTCAGGAGCTTGACACTGATGCGGAACTTATTCCGCTAATGACTCCTGAAGATGAAGAAGAAATGAATAACGAATTACTACCTGAAATCCTGCCGATACTGCCTTTGCGTAATATGGTTTTGTTTCCGGGTGTTGTAATTCCCATCACTGCGGGCAGGGATAAGTCGATTAAGCTTATTAACGATGCTAACGCAGGCGGTAAAATTATCGGGGTAGTTGCCCAAAAAGATGAAAGTGTAGAAGAACCGGGTATTGAAGATATTAATACAGTTGGTACTGTGGCGCGCATTCTTCGTGTGCTAAAAATGCCGGATGGTAATACTACAGTGATACTTCAGGGTAAAAAACGCTTTGAGATCGATCAGGTAATTACCGATGAACCGTATTTACAGGCTACTGTAAAAGAAGTTCCTGAAGACAGGCCGGAAGATACTGAAGCCGAGTTTACCACTATCATAGAATCTATTAAGGAACTGGCGATACAAATTATTAAGGAGAGTCCAAATATTCCTACTGAGGCTACTTTTGCCATCAAGAATATCGAGAGCAACTCTTTCCTTGTAAATTTTGTGTCAAGTAACATGAACCTTACAGTTAAGGAAAAGCAGGATCTTCTTGCTACGAACGACCTTAAGGAGCGTGCACTGGAAACCCTTCGTTATATGAATTTAGAGCTTCAGAAACTGGAGCTTAAAAATGATATACAAAGCAAAGTTCGCTTTGACCTTGATCAGCAGCAGCGTGAATATTTCCTTCATCAGCAGATGAAAACCATTCAGGAAGAACTGGGCGGTGTTTCTCATGATCAGGAAATTGATGACCTGCGTCAAAAGGGTAAGGCTAAAAAATGGAACGATAAGGTTAAAACACAGTTTGATAAAGAAGTTGCCAAGCTGCAGCGTATGAATCCGCAGGCGGCAGAATACGGAACACAGCGTAACTATCTTGAACTGATGCTGGACCTGCCGTGGAATGAGTTTTCTAAAGATAACTTCGACCTTAAACGTGCAGAGAAAGTATTACACCGTGACCATTACGGGTTGGACGATGTTAAAAAACGTATTATAGAACACCTTGCGGTACTTAAGCTGCGTAAGGATATGAAATCGCCAATATTATGTCTTTACGGCCCTCCGGGAGTTGGTAAAACATCTATCGGTAAATCGGTTGCCGAAGCGCTGGGCAGGGAGTACATTCGTATTTCTCTGGGTGGTCTTCGTGACGAAGCAGAAATAAGAGGGCACAGGAAAACTTACATCGGCGCAATGCCGGGAAGGATATTACAGAGCCTTAAAAAAGCAGGTACATCGAACCCTGTTTTTGTACTTGACGAGATAGATAAACTTAGTGTTAGCAATACGGGAGATCCTTCTTCTGCTTTACTTGAAGTATTAGACCCGGAGCAAAACTCTGAGTTTTATGACAACTTCCTGGAACTAGGTTTCGACCTGTCTAAAGTTATGTTCATAGCTACATCAAATAACCTTTCTACGATTCAGCCAGCACTTCGTGACAGGATGGAGATTATTAACATGACAGGTTATACGATAGAAGAGAAAATAGAGATTGCTAAAAAGCACCTTGTTCCGAAACAAATTAAAGAACACGGACTTGAGGCCAAAGATATTGTTATAGGCAAAAAACAAATTGAGAAAATTGTTGTTGGCTATACACGCGAGTCGGGTGTAAGGGGACTTGAAAAACAAATTGCAAAAGTAGTTCGTAATGTCGCCAAATGCATTGCAATGGAAGAGGAATACAACGTGAAAATTACTGACGAGGATATTATAAAAATACTTGGCGCACCAAAAATGGAACGTGACAAGTATGAAAATAATGAAGTTGCCGGTGTTGTAACCGGACTTGCATGGACAAGCGTTGGCGGGGATATTCTTTTCATAGAATCTATCATTTCTAAAGGTAAAGGGCATATGACCATGACCGGTAACCTGGGTACAGTTATGAAAGAGTCGACCACCATTGCGTTAGAATATATCAAAGCAAATGCAGAGCTTTTAGGTATTAGTCCTGAGGTTATAAGTAATTATAACGTTCATATTCACGTGCCGGAAGGTGCAACGCCTAAAGACGGGCCAAGTGCAGGTGTTGCCATGCTAACATCGCTTGTTTCTACCTTTACACAAAAAAGGATAAGGAAACATCTTGCTATGACAGGTGAAATCACCCTTAGAGGGCGCGTATTGCCTGTGGGTGGTATTAAGGAAAAGATTCTGGCTGCCAAAAGAGCGAATATCAAGGAGATTATTTTGTGTTACGAAAACAAGCGTGATATAGACGAGATTAAACCGGAATACCTTGAAGGGCTTACATTCCATTATGTGAAAGAGATGAGCGAGGTAATAAAATATGCAATTACCGACCAGAAAGTAAAAAACGCAAAAACACTTTAATAATAAAGGTTAATTCAAATGAAACGGCTAAGGAATACCTTAGCCGTTTTTTATTAATAAAAAAACCGACTCCCTAGAGAGCCGGCCTACTACTAAAACTTAAAACTACTTTACTATTGTTTTATTAATTTTTGAGTGTAAGAACCACCGTTTGAAGTAGTGCTTTTCACAATGTATATTCCGTTGCTAAGGGCAGAAACATTAATGCTCGTTGCTGCTGTCTCTATCACTTTTTGTCCTGCAAGGGTGTATATAACTGTATTTTTAATTTCGCTGTTATCTGAAGCAGTTATGTTAAGAACAGATGATGCAGGATTAGGATAAATAGCGATATTGTTTTTTGGCAATTGAGGATTATCTGTACCTAATACATCATAGTCTACTACATAGCTCATTACGCCAAGATCGGCTGTTGCTATATATGCTGTAACGCTGGTGTCTCCGAAAATAAAGTCTACACCGGCAATAGAAACGTTATTAAGTTCCTCGGCAGTTATAGTTTTCCAGTTAACCCCATTGTCTGCACTAAATACAAGACCCGTAATGTTGTAGCTGGCTCCTGCAATAATTGCAGCGCTGTAAGGCGAATAGCTTACTTTTTGAACCTCTTGAGTTAGTTTCTGAGTCCAGCTGGTTCCGCCGTCTGTAGAAGTAAAAATGCCAACATTTGATGATAGTATCAGATTGTTAGTATTTACTTTACTTCTTGTAAGATCCCAGATACTATCTGCGCTGCCCAGAGTAAGACCGGTTGTTGTGGCAACTGCCCAGTTTTGGCCTGCATCTGTAGAGGTATATAAACCTGCTCCTTTTGCAATTGTAATTTTGCCAGTCTGGTCGATAAGGATGCCTGTTACAATCCCGTCTCCCGGAGTGATTATTTCTTCAGGATTAATTTCCTCCGGATTTGAGAGATCAATTTTATAAAGGCTGCTGCCTTCTCCCAATCGTATAGAAAGGTATACAATGTTATTGTTTGCAGGATCGACTGCTATTTGCTTAATCTCATCGCCAAACGGATTAAACAGTAATGTTGACGTAGCACCATAATCTGTACTGACACTTACAGATGATCCGAAATAATTATAAGAGTAAATAAATATCCTGCCCGCAACAATGGGGTCGGTGGTAATAAAACTGTAAGCGTCTGTATATTCTAACAGGCTTATTGCATTATGAATATCTTCTTCGTTAGTAGTAAGGTCTCTGTGAACGTAACCTCTCTGTATTCCATAATAAATATGGTCTGCGTCTCCGGTCTGGTCTGCTGCTACTGTGTATGAATCGTTGAATGGCGATTTAAGCTGAGTTAGGGTCGCCCCAAAATCTGTTGTGACCTGCGGATAATAATTTGTAGATATAATGACGCGGTTGTCATCAGAAGGATCAAATGACGCGTTTAGTCCGTTGGTGTAATCTACAGCATACTGATCATATACCTTATTGCTCCAGGACGCACCGCCATCTGTAGTTGATACGATTTCATTTTCTTCCAGGATAATGATATTGTCTGTGTTTTTCGGGTTGTAAACAATCTTTAACACATTATCATTTATAACATTGGTCCATGTGATATTTTGAGCTATCCAGGATTCTCCATTATCGGAAGATTTATATACATATTCAGGGTGTATTTCGAGGGAGACACCAGTAGCAACCATAATTTCCTGAGTATTTTCAGGATTGATTGCAATAGGGTCAAGCACTATTCCGGGTAATTTTTCTGTCCATGTAGTACCTGCGTCATTTGATATGAACAGGCCGCCGTATACATCAAGGTCGGGACCGAGGCCACGTGTAACAAATATTTTTTCAGGATTGCCCGGTGCTATGGCCACTTTATTTACAGGAACAAAATTATTATCGTCAGAATAATAAATTTCTTTCCATAGTACAGCGGCATTATTACTGTAAAATACCTTAGTAACATTTACAAGATCAAGTTTAATCCCGAGGTTCACAACAATGGTAGAGTTATCTGTACCGTATATGTCGTAGTCACTGATCCAGAAATCAGTAGCTCCCTCTACGTTAGGATCGGGAATCGGGAAAAATTTGGTTATAGAATTATCGGTAAGGCTAAGTACGTATACCCCTTCTTTGGCAGAAAATGCCAATGCTGTATTGTTATTAACTAGTTTTAGACTGTTAAGTTTACTGGTATGTGTATGTAGTAATTGCCAGTCTGCTCCCTGATTCGTAGAAACGACAATATGGTTTGACAGGGTTAATGCGTAAATTTTGTTTTGTACAGTGGCATCGTAGGTTACATCAAATAACCTTGTGTAGCCGGTGTTCGATTCATACTTAATTTGTGCGTTAGCAACTACGCAGCAAAACAGTAAGAGCATTAGTAAATTTTTTCTTTTCATAATAGCTTTATTTTAAAGTATAAATTTCACGAAAAATATAAGCGTAAGCTTTATGAATGCTTAGACAAAGTGTGACTGTAAAGTTAATTTTACCGAATTTGTAAAAGCCAATGTTGTCTTGTAATTTCCTGTGTCTTGTATTTTAGTGTGTTAAATAAAAAAAAGCGGCTCCCTACTACAGGAGCCGCCTTTGTCATAAAACCTAAAAAAACTACCTTATTATTGTTTTACTAATTTTTGAGAGTAAGAAGCGCCGCTTGAAGTAGTACTTTTTACAATGTATATTCCGTTGCTAAGGGCAGAAACATTAATGCTTGTTGCGGCTGTTTCTATCACTTTTTGTCCTGCAAGAGTATATATAACCGTGTTTTTAATTTCGCTGTTGTCTGAAACAGTAATATTAAGTACAGAAGAAGCAGGGTTAGGGTAAATAGCAATATTGTTTTTTGTTAATTGAGGATTGTCGTCTGTACCAAGTACATCGTAGTCTACTACATAGCTCATAACACCAAGATCTATCGTTGCTATGTAAGCCGTTAACGATTCTGCACCAAATGCAAAATCTACCGAACCTGTTGTCGCATATTCAATATCTGAAGGAT
Organism: Flavobacterium psychrophilum; assembly: GCA_001708385.1. Taxonomy (NCBI): domain Bacteria; kingdom Pseudomonadati; phylum Bacteroidota; class Flavobacteriia; order Flavobacteriales; family Flavobacteriaceae; genus Flavobacterium; species Flavobacterium psychrophilum. The sequence goes on from CP012388.1 coordinate 3,732,842, forward strand.
TAATAACCGTCCAGCTAGTACCATTGTTTCTGGTAGCTAAAATTACGGCATCTATATTTTGTCCGCTATATACGGCAGCTGCAGCTACATTAGCATTGGTTGGCGAGTAGGTCACTTTACGTACATTGTAACCGGGTAGTGATGAAGCCCATGTTACACCACCATCTGTAGAAGTGAAAATACCAACGTTTGAAGAAAGTATGATATTGTTTTTCTCTACAGGGCTTTGTGCCATATCCCATATAATGTCTGTAGCAGGGTTAAGTGTAAGTCCTGTTGTTTCTACTTCTGTCCATGTTGCACCCCCATCTGTAGAATTATAGATCTCTGTAAATTTCGCTATAGTAATGTTATTACTGTTTTCTTTATCAACAATAAGTCCGGTAATAACACCTGTAGCTGGTGAAGGCTGCCCTTCTTCCGGCTCTTCAAAGATTTCACCAGGAGTGATAATTTGCTCGTTTGTTACATTTTCAAGATTTGTAAGGTCAAATTTGAATAATGAACTATTGTCATTGCTGCGTATAACAATGTAAACAATGTTAGCGTTGTTCGGGTCAACAGTGATTTGCTGAATCGCAGCACCAAAAGTATTCAGGATAGGTGTTGTAGTTGCAGCATAATCTGTACTAACACTTAATGTTGAACCAAAAAAGCCTCCTGCATCAAATAAAAACGACCTGCCTGTCACTACAGGGTCGGCAGTAATACTTCTTGAAGCTGATGTAAATACATCAGGGTTAAGGATTTCGTAGGCGTTTGCTGTTCCTGTAGCAAGGTCTTTAGTAATATAACCTCCCTGGCTGCCATAGTATAAGTGTGTAGCAGATTCTCCTGTCTGAGCTACAGACACAGAATTAGATGCGTTAAAAGGCGCTTTTATTTGTGTAAGCGTAGCACCATAGTCTGTAGTAACCTGAGGATAGAAATCGGTAGTGATTATAGCGCGATCTGTATCAAAAGGGTCAAAAGATGCATTAATGCCATAATAGTAGTCCATTGCTACACCAACTTCAAAAACCTGGCTTGTCCAGTTTTCGCCACCGTCTGTAGTACTGATTATTTCATTCTCTTCAAGAATAATAATTTTGTCAGTGTCAGCCGGATGATATGTAATCTGGGTAATGTTATCAAGGGTTACGTTATCGAATGTAATGTCCTGAATAACCCAGTTTGCACCATCGTCTACAGTCTTGTAAACGTTTTCAGGAAGCTGTCCGAAAGTAATTCCGGTACCAATAATAATTTCATTAGGAACGTTAGGCTTAAACGCGATAGCATCAAGTACTATACCCGCTAGCTGTTCGGTAAAAGTTTCTCCCGCATTAGTAGAAACTAATAAACCACCTGATACTCCATTTTTTCCGTTACCTCTTGTAAGGTATATTTTTTCAGGATTGTTTGGGGCAATGGCAACTCTCTGGATGAAGATATCGTTATTGTCTACAGTATAATAAATTTCGTTGTAGTCTTCTCCTCCGTTGTTAGAATAGAATGTTTTACCGAAGTTGTCAAAGCCAAGTCCGAAACCTATACCAATTACGGCTGTTGTATTGTCTGTACCATAAATGGAATAGTCAGTAACATATGGTGCGCCTGCGCCGGCAACACCTGTTGCAGGGATCTCGAATAATTTTACAACTTCATTAGTTGAAAGGCTTAGTATATTTACGCCTTCCGGGCTGGTAAATGCAATAGCCGTATTGTTGTTTACCAGTTTAAGGTGGTCTATACCCGACGGATGCGAGTAAAGCACCTGCCAGCTGGTTCCCTGGTTAGTTGATACAACAATATGGTTGTAAAGTGTACGTGCATAAATTTTGTTTTGTACAGTTGCATCGTACGTAATGTCATAAAGTTTGGCGTAATCGCCTGTCGACTCGTAATTTACCTGTGCCTGTGCAAGGACGCAGTTAAATACGAATAGCACTGATAGGATAATTTTTCTCATAAGAATTCATAGTTTTATTTGTGGTATAAAATTCATTAAATGAATGTGAAGTAACTGTTAATTGCAGCAGACAAAGTGTGACATTTATTTAGAATTTCGTGACACTAATTGTTTTACAGGGATTTACAGTAATAGCAATGCTTTTGGCTATGAGGTAGGTTATGCTATTAACTTTAGTGCAGATTTACGAAGCGTTTTTAAATCTTAAATCTAATTGTATAAAATGTCTTAAAAATAATATCTTCGCATCTGCGTTATATAATGCAGAAACCAAAAAGCAGCAATGTTCAAAAAAACGTTTATTTATCTTTTTCTGTTTTACACCGCTTTGTCTTTCAGTCAGATAGGAGGTAAATATACATATCAGTTCTTAAACCTGGTAACTTCGCCGCGTCAGGCTGCCCTGGGCGGAAAAGTTATTACATTGCATGATTATGATGTAAACCAGGGGATTTTTAACCCTGCTACCATCAATCCCGAGATGGACAACCATCTTTCTGCCAACTACGGTAACTATTATGGAGAAGTAGCTTATGGTACTGCTGCATATGCCTACACCTGGGACAGGCATGTGCAAACGTTTCATGTGGGTGTTAACTATGTAGACTATGGTAACTTTGAAGGCCGCGATGAAACCGGACTTTTAACCGGAGATTTTACGGGTAGCGAACTTGCCCTGTCTTTGGGATATGCCTACAATGTGCCTTATACCGATTTATACCTGGGCGTAAATGCTAAAATAATATCATCTACTCTTGAAACCTATAATTCATTAGGTGCCGCTGTAGACATCGGTGCGCTCTATAAAGATGAAGATAACGACATCAATTATGCGCTTGTAATTCGAAATGCAGGAACGCAGATTACCACCTATGCGGGTACTCAGGAAAAACTTCCATTAGAAATTATAGCCGGTATATCTCAGGAAATGGAAAATGTTCCGCTTCGCTGGCATCTAACTCTGGAAAACCTTCAGCAATGGAATATTGCTTTTTCTAACCCTAACCGTGCCGAACAGGGTATAGACGGTGGAAGTACAGAAGAAAAAGTATCGTTTTTTAATAATGCATTACGCCACGTAATTGTGGGGGCCGAATTTTTACCGGGCAAAAGCTTTAATCTTCGTGTAGGCTATAACTTTAGAAGGGCGGAAGAACTTCGTATTGTAGACAAAAGAAGTTTTTCGGGAATTTCGGCAGGTATAGGCATAAGATTTGGTAAATTGCGCTTTGATTATTCGTATTCAAGGTACACGCTCGCAGCAAATACAAGCCTGTTTGGCCTAATGCTTAATTTACAATAAGATTGGATAAAAAAATCACCATAGCTATAGACGGTTTCTCTTCAACAGGTAAAAGCACGCTGGCAAAACAGCTGGCACGACAACTTGGTTATGTATATGTAGATACAGGTGCGATGTATCGTGCCGTTACGTTATACGCCATGAGAAGTAATTTTATATCTGAAGGTAATTTTGATAAGCAGGCACTTATTGACAGCCTTGATAAAATTACACTCCGCTTTTTATACAATCCCGACCTTGAGTTTGCAGAAATGTATCTTAACGACGAAAACGTAGAGAAAGAAATTCGTACACTGGGCGTTTCTCAACTTGTGAGCCTTGTGGCAGAAGTGCCGCAGGTACGCGCCAAACTGGTTGAACAGCAAAAACACATGGGCGAAAGCAAAGGCGTTGTTATGGATGGCAGGGATATAGGTACTGTTGTTTTTCCGAACGCCGAGCTCAAAATATTCATGAATTCTGCACCGGGCGTTCGTGCCCAAAGGCGTTTTAAAGAATTGGTAGAGCTTGGGCAGGAAGTTACTTACGAAGATGTGTATAAAAATGTAATTGACCGTGATTATATTGATACGCACCGTGAAGATTCTCCTTTGGTTAAAGCGGATGATGCTATAGAGATGGATAACTCGTATATCAATAAGCGTGAGCAACTTGAAAAAGTATTGCTTCTTGCCAGGGAAATATTAAATTAATTTCAGCTTACTTTTTACAATGAATAAAAATGCAGAATAAAATACTGTTCATGCTTTTGGCAGTTGTTTTTATGCAGCTTATTTATTTTTTGGTAAAAAGCACAAAAGACCGCTATAAAAAAAATCCGTTATCTATTAGAGGGGCTGCATCTGTCAGGGCTTATATTGTTATGATTCTTTTGATACTGCTGTTTATTTTTATGCGATTATAAACAATCTGTTACTTTATTGTTTCGTTTTTACAACCATGAAAAATATTGCTATATTTACTTTATGGGTATAAAACTGCGCCTTATAGTCATGAATTTTTTCCAGTTTTATATCTGGGGTTCGTGGCTAATATCGTTAGGCAATTACATGGGAGGAAATTTAGGCTTTAGCGGCCTGCAAATTGGCAGTGTGTATACCACTATGGGTGTAGCCTCACTATTCATGCCCGGCCTTTTAGGTATAGTGGCAGACCGTTGGCTAAATGCCGAAAGGGTATTGGGTCTTTGCCATATAATAGGGGCGGTTTTTTTGCTCTATGCTTCTAAACTTACCAATTTTTCAGCCTTTTACCTGGCTATGCTTTTTCATTCATTTCTGTACATGCCAACTATTGCACTTAATAATGCGGTATCGTATGCTGTACTGGAAAAGAACGGCAAAAACATTGTTACCGACTTTCCGCCGATTCGCGTATGGGGTACGGTGGGTTTTGTGTTAGCGATGTGGACTGTTGATATACTTGGGTGGACACAGAGTCCGTTTCAATTGTACGTAAGTGCAGGCGCAGCATTGTTCTTAGGCTTGTATGCCTTTACAATGCCTGCAGTAAAACCTTCACCTGCGGGAGGTAAAAAGAGCTTGCCTTCGGCGCTGGGGCTGGATGCTTTTGTGCTTTTTAAGCAAAAGCGAATGGCTATATTTTTTGTCTTTGCTATGCTGTTAGGAGCGGCATTACAAATAACCAATGCTTTTGGAGGGCCTTTTCTGGACGATTTTAAAACAACCCATCCCGATTCATTTGCGGTAGAACATCCAAATTTACTGCTATCCATATCACAGATATCAGAAACCTTATTTATACTTTCTATACCTTTTTTTCTGAACCGTTTTGGTATAAGGCGCATAATGTTGTTTAGCATGATAGCCTGGGCACTGCGTTTCGGCTTTTTTGCCTTTGGAGATCCCGATAGCAGGTTGTGGCTTTTGATATTTTCTATGGTGATTTACGGTATGGCGTTCGATTTCTTCAATATATCGGGGTCGCTTTTTGTGGAGCGGGAAGCCAGCCCAGCCATACGTGCCAGCGCACAGGGATTGTTTATGATAATGTGCAACGGGGTAGGAGCCTTTATGGGCGGGTTTGCCAGTGGCTGGGTAGTAGACCATTTTACAGTAAATGGTGTTAAAGACTGGCAGGGTATCTGGCTTACTTTTGCTATATATGCGGTTGTACTGGCTGTTGTGTTTATGCTTGTTTTTAAGGAAGTTAAAAATAAAGTAGTCCCGGTTTCCGAGTAAATCCATATTATAGATGAATGTTTTAAGATATGTTCGGTTTTAATCGGGCCATCCTTGTTTAGTACCTTAAAAACCCGTGGTTTATAGTTTGCAGATATTAAAAAAAGTTGTACCTTTGCGCACCTTTTGGCGAATAGGGTTTCCATTAGGTGTTTAAAAGCAATTTTATGTAAAACGCTTCTGCTGTTTTGCATTGCATAAGAAACCCAGCAAAATGCAGGATACAAATTTTTTATCAGCATGTCTGAACAAATTAAAACAAACGAAGAATTTCTACAGGAGTTTAACTGGCATAACTTCGAAGAAGGTATTGATCCGGTAGATGAGCAAAACCTTAGGGAATTTGAAAGTCTGGTTGAAGAAACTTTTATTTCAACTGACAGCGATGAAGTAGTAGAAGGTACTGTAGTTAGAATTACTGACCGTGACGCAATCGTAGACATCAACGCAAAATCAGAAGGTGTAATTTCTCTTAATGAGTTCCGTTACAACCCGAACCTAAAAGTAGGTGATAAAGTTGAGGTTCTTATTGACGTTCGTGAAGATAAATCAGGACAATTAGTATTATCTCACAAAAAAGCGCGTACAATCAAGGCTTGGGATAGAGTTATCAATGCTAACGAAACAGGTGAAATCGTTAATGGTTTTGTTAAATGCAGAACTAAAGGTGGTATGATCGTTGACGTATTTGGTATTGAGGCATTCCTTCCGGGATCTCAGATTGACGTTAAGCCAATTAGAGATTACGATCAATATGTGAACAAAACTATGGAGTTCAAAGTTGTGAAAATCAACCATGAGTTCAAAAACGTAGTAGTATCTCACAAAGCTCTTATCGAGGCAGATATCGAAGTTCAGAAAAAAGAAATCATTGGGCAGCTTGAAAAAGGCCAGGTACTTGAAGGTGTTGTTAAAAACATTACTTCTTACGGTGTATTCATCGACCTTGGAGGTGTTGACGGACTTATCCACATCACAGACCTTTCTTGGAGCCGTATCAACCACCCAAGTGAAGTTCTTGAACTTGACCAAAAACTTAACGTTGTTATCCTTGATTTCGATGATGAGAAAACAAGAATTCAACTTGGTCTTAAACAATTACACGCTCACCCATGGGATGCACTTGATGCAAACCTTGCAGTAGGTGACAAAGTTAAAGGTAAAGTAGTAGTTATTGCTGACTACGGTGCGTTTATCGAAGTTGCTGAAGGTGTAGAAGGCCTAATCCACGTTTCTGAAATGTCTTGGTCTACGCACCTAAGATCTGCTCAGGATTTCGTTAAAGTTGGTGATGAAGTAGAAGCTGTTATCCTTACTCTTGACAGAGAAGACAGAAAAATGTCTCTAGGTATCAAACAATTATCTCAGGATCCATGGACTGATATCACTACTAAATATCCTGTAGGTTCTAAACACACAGGTATCGTTAGAAACTTTACAAACTTTGGTATATTCGTAGAGCTTGAAGAAGGTATCGACGGATTGATCTACATCTCTGACCTATCTTGGACTAAGAAGATCAAACACCCATCTGAATTTGTAAACGTTGGTGATAAACTAGACGTAGTAGTTCTTGAACTAGACGTTGATGGTCGTAAACTTTCTCTAGGTCACAAACAAACTCAGGCTAACCCTTGGGATAAATATGAAGATTCTTTCGCTGTAGGTACACTACATACAGGTGAGATTTCTGAAATCGTTGACAAAGGTGCTACAGTAGAATTCGGTGACGATATCGTTGCTTTCATTCCTACACGTCACCTTGAGAAAGAAGACGGAAAAAAACTTAAAAAAGGAGAATCTGCTGAATTCAAAGTAATTGAGTTCAACAAAGAATTCAAAAGAGTTGTAGCTTCTCACACTGCTACATTCCGTGACGAAGAAGAGAAAAATGTTAGAAACAATGATTCTAACAACAATAACAATTCTTCATCTAACAACAATGCAGAAAGAAGCACTCTAGGTGATCTTGATGTATTAGCTGAATTAAAAGAAAGAATGGAAAAAGGAGAAAACAAATAATCCTTATCCTCTTTAATTATAGAAGCCCTCTCAGTAATGAGAGGGCTTTTTTTGTATAATCAATTCTGTATATTTGTTTACGTTTCTTATAAACCTAAATTGGTAGTAAACCTAAATGCTAAAAGATTAAGTACCAAGGGCAAGAGCTCCAGGACGAACTGTGGCTTGGCTGGTAAGATTATAAAGCACATAACTATGATCCTGCAATAGGTAGATGGTTTAATATTGATCCACTGGCAGAGGTAAGTAGAAGGTGGTCGCCTTATACATATTGTTATAATAACCCTATGAGGTTTGTTGACCCCGATGGGATGATAGCTGATGATATTATTAAGCCTACATTTACAACGCTCCAGGAAGCACTGCAGGCTCAACGCAAAGTGCTTATATTAAAGAAGTAGAAAAAGGAACTGGAAACACTTTTCAAGTTACTATTGAAAAAAATGATGGTAACGTTGTTTTTACACAGGTCTCTGAAGGACCTGTTATTAAGGAACAACAAGCATTTATTAATGTTTATAGTCAAGCGGTCTATAGTTCCGCTACAGCAGATGTAGAGATAGTAAACAATGATGCAAATGTTACTGTTGCTTCTCTAAAAGATAATATGATAGATATTGGCGATATGCAAGAATTTGACAAAGCTGGTCATAGTGCTGGTCCTAGTGCTGGAGTTCTAGCGCATGAGACAAAAGAACAACAATTAAAAGCTGAATCTGGAGAGGTAAAAGGTGTTAATCCTGCTGGAGCAATTTATATGCATAAACAGGCAACATATGCTGACGATAGTGTTAATGGTAATTGCAGAATGCAAAATTATTTAAATGGTGACAATATATTTTATGCACGAGACGGAAGTAAAACATCGCAAACGGTAACACCAAACTCTTCTGGAGGCATAAATTTAACTAAAACCAAAATTCCATAATTATGAAAAAAATATTATTTATACTGATTCTCATCCAAATCTCATGTAAACCTTCTGACTTAGGTAGAAATAATTGTAATGAAAATCTAAAATTTAAAGAAGCTTTCTTTCATCATATCAGATATATTGACAACAATATTACTGTTTTGCAAGATTCAACATTTATAAAATCCGTGATTTTTATTTCTAATTATGCACCTGTATCGACTGATGAGCTTATGAACTATTCTAGAACTTATCCAACAGGTATATTTCAACAGGACCGTAAAAAATGGGTAGAATGGTACGACGAAAATAAGTGTAAAAATATTCAGTTCAAAGAAACATATGTCATTCCAGAAGCTTATATGAATCATAATTAGATTATGAAATTCGTTATAGATACTAAGTTAGTCGCATATGTTTTTATATTTCTAACGTACTAAAATAAAGAATAATTTTAATAAAAATTAAAATGGATGAGCAGCAATGTTCATCCTTTGTCTTTTATAACCGTTTCCATATCCAATGAACTACCGCCACAACAATAACCAGTAAGGCAACACTAATTTGCAACACGACACCTAAGTCCTAAGTCATTGCTTAATGATGTATATGCATTTCGTTTATGGTGGTTCTCTATGCCCGTCATAATTTGCTGGCTATACTCTCGCTACGTTTGCTTTACATAGTCATTATCTTCTGACCTAATGAAGTTAATTAATGTATTTTATTGCATGGCGGGATACGCCTTTAATTAATTATAGAAGCCCTCTCAGCAATGAGAGAGCTTTTTTTGTATAATCAATTCTGTATATTTGTTTACGTTTCGATTGGAGGTTTCTGTTTATTTAAAGGAGTGTCTGAATTATAAATGATCAAGATGTTATCTTAAATTAGTTTGCGCACGAGCAAGATACTCGCGCGAGCGGAGGGGTGTGAGCGGAGCAATACCAATAAAACATTAAAAAATGGAAAAATTTAAAATATCGTTATTTGAAGACGAATATAATAACGTATTTCCGTCTTATAGCACATTATCTGACGAGGAATGCAACAACTTAAGGCTTGAAATAACAAAGAAATATCTCAAAAAGCGAGAAAATATCGTTGAGGCAATTTTTTCACTCCAAGATTATTGTGCTGAAGAAGATGCTTCAGAAGACTTTGATTTATTAAATACCTTCGATAAACTTGGAATTGTCCCACAAGAAAATGTTTATATAGATTGGTATGATTTCAAAAAAATTGACTTAATGGCGATAAAAGATTTCAGCAAGTTTTTTTATGATGTGTGGTATCCTGTAGCAGATGACATAAATATATTTGATAAAAGCTTAGATTGGGTTATGTTTATTAGGCATGATGGAGCTATTTATTACTTAAAAAATTAAATACAATGAACGAGTATGTTTTAAAGTCAGTACTATAAATTTGATATTCTTACGTTCAAAAACGAACAAATTATAAAAGTGAAATTAAGAGGATAAACAATAATGTTCATCCTTTTTTTTTCCGTTTCCATATTCAAAGCAATACCACCCCAACAATAACCAGAAAGGCAACCATAATCTGTATCACGGCAGCAACCAGTCCTAAACTGTTACCAATTGAAACAGGTGCATTTCGTTTATGGTGGTCTCTATGCCAGTCATAAATTTGCGTTTATACTCTAGCTACGTATGCTTTACATAGCCATTCTCTTCGGTATAATGAAATTTTTTGTATTGCTATTTCAGGACAAGACATCCCTTTAATTATAAAGGCACTCTCAGCAATGAGATGGCTTTTTTTATACAATCGATTCTGTATATTTGTTAACGTTGATTCTGATTGGAGGTTTCTATATATTTACAGTAATGCCTGAATTATAAATGATGATCAAGATGTTATCTTAAATTAGTTTGCGCATGAGCAAGATGCTCGCGCGAGCGGGGGGAAGCTAAAACAGTAACATACGATATTGATAAGAATAACGTAAAAAAGTAACCCAATTAAAATGAAAACATTTATATATTTAATTTTTGTTTTTTTGTTAAGCTGTAGTGTATTGCAAGAAAATAAGAGAGCTTATAAAGAAGTTGAAGAAAAATTGGTATTTGTTGAATCCTATTTAAAAGGTAAACCAGACAAGCAATTAAAAATAATCAAGGTAATAAGTTATTTAGAAAAATTAACTGGAATTGAATCTGAAGCTGATGGTTCAGAAATAGGGAAATTAAATCCCACCCAACAAGATTATATTAAATGGAAAGAATGGTATATTAACAACAAAAAAAGATTGTATTACGATAATGGAACAAATTCTGTAATTGTTAAAAAAGGATTAGAGTAATCTGTTACTTTGACTAAATCTAAATTAAGCTCGGTAACTGAATGGTTTCGGGCTTTTTTATTCTCCTGTTTAAAAAGCCTTGAATAGGATTTAAACAATTTACTTTAAAATCATTTCCTCCGCTCGTGCGAGCATCCTTTTCGTGTACGAAACATTTTTCTCCACACTATCTACGCTTTATCAAATAGATATCGGCAAATGAAAACCGGCCGGAATATACTTCAAAGACAATATACAGAACTATTTGCAATTTAAGCGACTTACTGTAGTATTGCTAGGTTCGCTTTACATAGTTATTCCCTTCTGATATAATGAAGTTTTAATGTATCGGCATTTCAGGACGGGAATCCCTTTAATTATAGAGGCACTCTCAGTAATGAGAGGGCTTTTTTTATACAATCGATTCTGTATATTTGTTTACGTTGATTCCGATTGGAGATTTCTGTTTATTTACAGGAATACCTGAATTATAAATGAGGATCAAGATGTTATCTTAAATTAGTTTGCGCACGAGCAAGATGCTCGCGCGAGCGGGGGACATTTTAATACGAAGTACATGGAGAAATATTATTATGTAGTATGAGTAAAATTTATAAAATAATAATTACAGGGCAATTAATGATTAACATTATAGTTATTCTAATTATTTTTGGAGTAAGATTTGTCCTTATAAATTATTTCAATTTTAAAGGCTTAGATGCTGGAATAATTGGTGTGATATTAGGTTGGTTTTACTGGAGTGTCGCTATAAAAATATGGATAAGTTGGGCTTTTAAAAATGGTCTTTCTGTTGAAAAAGTTTTATCTGTTGGACGAAAGAATTTATTATTATGGAATAAATCCACTATTGATAACGCTCTGAACAGAAAGAGAAAGTAATTTCTATAAGTATCTATCGTGTAAGGCAGCTAGGATGAACAGAAATGTTCATCCTTTCTTATTATAACCGTTTCCATATCCAATGCAGTACCGCCCCAACAATTACCAATAAGGCAACAATAATCTGCAACACGGCACCAAACAAGTCTTAAGTCGTTACTCAATGATGTTGGTGCATTTCGTTTTTGATGGCACTCTACACCAGTCATAAATTTACTGGCTATACTCTCGCTACGTTCGCTTTACATAGTCATTCTCTTCTGACCTAATGAAGTTAATTTATGTATTATTATTATTACAGGACGGAATATGTCTTTAACTATAGCGGCCTCTCATTGCTGAGAGGGCTTTTTTTGTTATCGTAGTTTTTTTGTGGATGTTTTTTTTTAACTTTATCTGCGCCAATCAATTAAATGTATGAAAAATACGCTATGAAATTATTACTATTGATATTTGCTATAGTATTAGGTACAGCTGCCCAGGCACAGACCTATGCGCCGTATACAGGTAATAAAGCCAATGGAACTGCTGTTTCAAAACCCGGCTCTGATAAGAATAAAAAAACTAAGGTTACAGTTACCGAAAAAACGTCTTTAAAAGAGGATGAAAAGCCCAAAGGCGATTTTCAGGACCTCATGAATAAAGCTGTAGAACAGCTTCATCAAAAAGATTATCAAAAAGCAGAAGGCTTTTATACCCAGGCACTGGAGGTAAGCACACCAGAAACCGCATGGCGTGCTTTGATGTCTCGTGCTACATTGTATGCAATAATGGAGGATGACAAAAAAGCTATAGCAGACCTTACATCTGCTATTGAAAGTGGTGACACTCCTCAAAAGCAGTTAGCAATTATTTATATATCGAGAGCAAGGCTACTGGCTAATAATAAGAATATGGATCTTGCGTGCAAGGATGTTGCTAAAGCTAAAGCACTTGGTTTGCCGCAAGGGTTTACCATTGACATAAAATGTATGTAATAGTGTCTGATTATTTAATAGACTTTTTGCACCTTCACAAAAAAAATATTTTTTTGTTCCTTGCTCATGCGCGCAAAAATAGATCAAGGCAATAGATTTTCTCTACACTACTTACGCTTTATCATATAAATATCGCCAAATGAAAACCGACCGGAATATACTACAAAGGCAATATCCTGATCGGGTAGGGTGTAATAATACAATCCGTTATAGTAGTCGTTGTTTGATGCGAAGAATAGTGCACTGCTTTCACACCTTATCTTTACTTTAAAGGTGTCTTCTTTGAATTTTATAGCATAATAGCCTTGCCCCAGCCAGTAATATTTTTCCCCGCCACCTGTTGGATTGAATGTACTGAAAGGGTTTAATGCATCGGCATTAAATTCCTTCTTTGCGAAATGTTCCATATGTATTACTTGTGATGTGTCGGAGTAATTGTAGAAGGGTTCAATTTGGTTGTTTAGCAATTTTGCATTAAGTGGGATACTATCTACTTTCGTAATCGTACCACCGCCATCAATAGATAAATATTCGATTTTAGTGTAACCATCAGTATTTGGTTCACTGATATTCTGTTCTGTTTCTACAAAAACTTTTTTAAGCGTTGCGTCATAATACAGATGTCCTGAAACATCTTCTGTTTTTTCCTCTTCTATATCTGCGTCTGTAACAGCGGCGGCTGCCTCATTACCGGAGTGAAATACAGCTTTCCCGGCTACATTCAGTTTTGTAAAGATATAGTGCTGTGAACTTCCGCCGGAATTGGCATCGCTGTATTGTTTGTCGTACCGCGAACTATAGAGCTTATTTATCGCTAAAACCGCTAAAGGAAAACCAATTATAACGACGACTACTATAATTATCATTCTGAACTTATTCATGTTAGCAAGTTATTTGTGTTTAATCATGTAAATACTAGTTGGTTCCCGGTTTTTGTAATCTATGATAAAAGCAATGTCCTGATTGGGTAGGAGGTAGTAGTTTAGGCCTGTTTCATAATCATAATCGTTGGAGAAAAGAAAAGCCCTGCTTTTACACGGAAACTTAAGTTTTAAGACATCATTTTTAAATTTCAGATCGTAGTAGCCGGGTCCGTTCCAATAGTATCCGGGGCTGCCTCCAGTAGGGTTTCCCATGCCTCTTAGCGGGTTTAACGATGGCGGGTCAAAATCCTGTTTGGCAAAGTGACGCATGTATATAACCTGCGACTTATCATGCCATCGTTGGAAGGGTACAAGCTGGTTCTTAACCAATCGCGCTGTTTCGGGTATGCTGTCCAGTTTGCTAATGTTGCCCTGGTTATCTATAGCATAATAAAATTCTACTTCGTCGTTAAATCCACTATCATTGGCAATGTACTGTGTGGCAACGACCATTGTCTTATTTTGGGCTTTGTCGTAAAAAACATGGCTTGTAATGTCTTCCTCTCCGGGGAGCATAGTTCGCTGCGTGCTGAAGTGGAACGATATCCTTCCCGGGATGTCAAGTTTGGTTATGGTGTAATTTTTAGAAGACGCACCTTTGTCGGCGTCAGTGTATTCTTTGTCGTAGTAAATACTCGATAGTTTATTAACTACGATAACCAATACGGGGAAGCCAATGAGTATGGCTATTATAATGATCATTTTTCTGAATTTTTTCATGAACAAAAATTGCTATAAGTAATTTCTTTAAAAATAGATATTTACAATGAAAAACGGTCATTATAAATGCATCTGAATTTTTGTAAATAAGTTAAATATTTCTAAAAAAATTAAGCGTATAAAAACCATAACTGTAATTACGGCGTATCTGTCTCTATAAACTTTAAACAAAAAAACAACCATGAAAATTTCAAAAATCTTTTCGGCAGCGGTAATCGCACTTGCACTAATGACAGGAACAGCATCATTTGCTCAAAAAACTAAAATGGTAGGCGGTGCCGAGATGTACCCTACAAAAAACATAGTAGAGAACGCGGTAAACTCTAAAGACCATACAACACTTGTTGCTGCAGTTAAAGCAGCAGGGCTGGTAGAAACATTACAGGGTAAAGGTCCGTTTACTGTATTTGCGCCAACAAATGCTGCGTTTGATAAACTACCTAAAGGAACTGTAGAAACATTGCTTAAACCGGAAAATAAAAAGATGCTTCAAGGTGTGCTTACATACCATGTGGTATCAGGAAAATGGAGTGCTGCCGATGTAGCTGCGGCTATTAAAAAAGGCGGTGGTAAAGCTGAGGTTGCAACTGTACAGGGTGGTAAATTATGGTTCATGATGAACGGTAAGGACCTTTGGATACAGGATGAAAAAGGAGGCAAAGCTAAGGTTACCATTGCAGATGTTAACCAGTCTAACGGTGTTATCCACGTTATTGATACTGTGTTAATGCACAAATAAGAATTAAGTTCGTGTTAGATAAAAAATCCCCGATGTATTTATACACCGGGGATTTTTGGGTTTATGATATCAACTAAACTGGTACTTATAAAGTACTTGGATCGCGAAAGTAGCTAACGAATAACCAAATACGCAAATAATCAATTTGCCTACTCCTTAATACGTATCTCAAACATCTTGTCCCAGTTTTTACCGGTAACAAAGAAGGTCTTGGTTTTAGGGTTATAAGCAATACCGTTAAGCACATCAAGATCTTCGTGCTGTGTTACTTTGCTTTTTAGTGCAGAAAGGTCTAATATACCTTCTACAGCACCATTTTTAGGATCTATGATAGCGATGGCGCTTTTCTGGTATACGTTTCCGTAGATTTTACCATCTACCCATTCCAGTTCGTTTACATCGGTAATTTTAGAACCTTTAGTATATACATTCAGGTAATCGATTTCTTTAAATGTTTCCGGATCTACAATATAAATCTTTTCGGAACCATCTGTCATGTACAGATTCTTACCATCATTGGTAAGTCCCCAACCTTCGATTTGTTTAAAGTAGGGTAACGTCTTTATTTTAGCCAGTGTGTTGGCATCATATACATACGCTTCGTTACGTTTGTAGGTAAGCTGGTATATTTTGTTATTAAGCACCGTTGCGCCTTCACCAAAGTTTTCGGCATCAAGCTGTGTCCTTTTATAAACTTCGCCTGTTTTGGCATTCGATTTCCTTATATCAGATACCGCCCGTTTACCTGTACGGCCTGCGCCGCTACCTGTACTTTCTATAAGTGTATCGCGTAAAAACTCAAGTCCCTGTGTATAGGCAGTAATATCGTGAGGGTAGGTATTTACGATATCGTATTTCAGAATTTTAGGATCTACGTTGCTCATTAACTCTACGCGGCCTGTAGTTTCGGTATTCTCACCATTGTAATATACAAGGGCTTTAATGTTCTGGTAACCGAATTTTTGTGCATTAAGAGGAAAGTCAATCTTTTTGTTAGCGACAGAAGATGCTATTTTCTTATCGTTAATATAATATATAACCGAGTCAATTTCCTTGTTTTTGGCATTGGTAAGCTGTAAAGGAAGGGTTTCCTGCGGCTGATATTGCTGCTTTAGGTTGGTTGCATCTATGCTAAATAAATTTTTTTTATCTTCTTCGCTATCGCCGCACGATACTACAACGGCTCCCAATAAAATGAAAGCTAATAAGTTATGTTTTTTCATGGTCAAATAAATAATGAAGCCAATATACAATTGTATTTTATATCTGGCAATTGCCTTGCGAAAATACAAAAAGATTGTATATTTGCAGCGGCAAGTCCTACACGACCAGCTCCTACTGACTCCTCCAGGGTGGGAACACAGCAAAGGTACGTGGTTGAGCGGTGCGATGTAGGTCGCTTGCCATTTTTTCTTTTTTTAGTAGTCTCCTTTAGGGAGATTTTTTTTTGGCCTTATCTGAGGTAAATAGACTCTTCATTATAAACTGACCTTATCCCCAACCCCTCTCCGAAGGAGAGGGGGGCGAACCTCACTCGTAACTATTATGAGGTTGTCAATATTCCAATTTACACGTAACGGCTCCCTCTCTGAAGGATAGGGCTGTGGTGAGGTTATTTAGATTTCATGCTATTCCCTTTCGGATAGTGGCAGGGTAAGGCGACAATAGCTAAAGCCATTTCCCTGCAATAAGCCATTTCTTTAGGTCATCCATCCATTTATCGGTGGTAGTAGGATTGTTCATCCCGAAACCATGTTCGCCATGAAGGTAGGTAACCATTTCGCAGGCTACACCGTTTTTAATAAGTGCTTCTTTATATACCCTGCTGTTGCCGATAGGTACAGCGCTATCGTCGGCAGCGTGTACAAGGAATGTTGGTGGCGTGTTTTTGGTGACCTGCAATTCGTTTGAATATTGTCTGATCAATGCTTCAGATGGATTCCTGCCAATAAGGTTCTCACGGCTGCCCATGTGCTTCAGCTTGTCTGTAAAACTTATTACCGGGTAGATCAATACCGAAAAATCAGGACGCAATGAAGTATTTTTAGGATTGTCTATCACTTCTCTGTTAAATTGTGTCGACGCGGTTGCGGCTAAATGCCCTCCAGCCGAAAAGCCCATAACACCAAGTTTCTGCGTATTTATATTCCATTCTTTGGCGTGTTCGCGAACCAGCTTAAAAGCCTGCTGTAAATCCTGTAGCGGGGCAATGCTCTTATCTTTCATGATAGCATCGTTCGGCAGGCGGTATTTTAGTATAAAGGCAGTAACGCCCATATCATTCAAAGCCTTTGCCACATCTACACCTTCATGCCCCATAGCTAAAACGCCATAACCTCCGCCGGGACAAATAATAACAGCACTTTTTAAGGGTGACTGCTTAGCAGGTTTATACATTGCAAGGGTTGGTACAGATACATTGCTTACCGCATAAAAGCCGTTATTGGTAGTTACTTCTTTAATTTCTGAAGGTTTACTGTTGGGTACAGTTCCTTCATATAAAGGGATAATCTGTTGTGCGGAAACACCCAGTGATCCGGATAATAGAACTGTTAGGATAATTTTTTTCATGGTTGCTATTGTAAGCTGCTAATATACTTAGTCTACTTTAATAATTTCGGTTGCTTTGGTTATTCCGTTTTCGTTAAAACTCTCAATACTAAAATAATAGGTGCCCTTGTTTGAAAGGGAATTTATATCGATGCTGTTACTGCCATATACCTGGTAGTTAAGATACAGCTCATCGTGCTTCCTTCCGTAACGGATGTTGTATCCGGTGGCTTTATCATCTTTTTTCCATTGCAGTGTAACAGAACATCTGTCTGCGGTATTTCTTTTGATATTGATTTCCGAGACTATAGCCGGTTTTTCGCCATTGCCTTTACCAAATACCCTTAAATCTGATATTGCAAAAGTACCTGATGGCGTGTACAGGTTATTGACCCTTACATAGCGTGCAGTTACCGGTTTTTGTAGTACAATATAATCGTGCGGTGCATCGGCTTTATTTTTTGATTTATCCACCAGCTTTTTCCATGATTTTCCATCATCAGAATATTCTACGGTATATTGATAGTAAATCTTATCATTCCTGCCGAATACTTTAGTTTCATGCTCTGCGAAATTAAGCTGTAGTGCATTTACAGTATACTCTTTTTCAAGGTCTATCGATAGCCACTCGCCTTTATTACCTGTTTTAGCACTCCAGTAGGTTCTTATATCTTCATCGGAAGCCAAAGTTGTTTCATGACCTGCAATGGCGGAAGATGCAGTAGTAGGCTTTTTATATGACAACAACATTTGACCTGTTGAAAAATCCTGTTCGCTACTAAATTTCTTTTGCGGTAATACCATCGGATAATCACCATAGCCTGTATAGGTGTAGGCTTTCTGTTCATCATTTATAAATACAGGGAACAGGCTTAGCCTTCTTTCAAAATTGTGTTTTACAGAAATGGTACTTGTTGTAATATGCCAGTAGTTGCCATAGTTGTCCTGAAACGTACAGCTGTGCCCGGCTGCAGTAGCAAAACCTCCCGGTCGGTATGAAAACGGGTTGTTCTCCATAAGCCTGAATGGGCCAAGAGGCGACTGGGCAACATAAACTCCATCGCAATAACTTCTGTATTCGGTACCGGGTGTAGAATATTGCAGGTAATAATTTCCGTTAACCTTTGTCATCCACGCACCTTCAGTCCATGGTTTTTCTTTACTTTTATTGTCGTCACCGGGACGTTCCCATCCGTTATTTGCAGTATCTTCATTAAAGCACGCAACAGCTTCTCCTATCGGCATAAATGTCTTGCGGTTCAGTTCAATACC
This sequence comes from Flavobacterium psychrophilum, assembly GCA_001708385.1. Taxonomy (NCBI): domain Bacteria; kingdom Pseudomonadati; phylum Bacteroidota; class Flavobacteriia; order Flavobacteriales; family Flavobacteriaceae; genus Flavobacterium; species Flavobacterium psychrophilum. The sequence goes on from CP012388.1 coordinate 3,751,621, forward strand.
ATATATGGGTTTGATGTTAGAACATCCGTGATACAGGTAAAGCCTTCCGTCATCATCCAGAAAAAGGTCGGGATCAGTAACCGGGAAAGGAAAAGCCTCGTTTACCACCTTCCATTTGCCCGATTTCGGGTTAGTGGATTTATACACTTTGCTATTGGGCGTATTTTGTGTTGATGCCATAAAATACACTGCATCGTCTATAACAACGACGGCAGGGGCATAATCTTCAAAAGGAAGATCGGGAGAAGTTATAAAATCCCAGTCAGCAAGATTGGTTGAATGCCAGTATCCGCCAGACTTAGAAGCAAATAGATAGTATTCTTTTTTAAAGTTTACGATAACAGGATCTGCTGCTTCGCGCCTTGAAGGTGCATCGAGGCAAAAACGGTAATTAAAGTTTAATGGGTTGCAGATAGTTAGTTCATTCGCTGTACCTGACTGGCAGAATGCCATTTGCATCCCCAACAGGAGTAGTCCTAAAGTGTAAAGTTTTTTAGTCATCAATCGTTGTAGTTGTAAGTTGCTAATATAGTCAATTTGACAACAAGGTGTAATGCCGTTCGAAAATTTGTAAATGTGTCCTCACTCCAACCCTTTCCGAAGGATAAGGAGTAGCCATACTTAAATCTATTATAAAACTATTTATCGTTTTAATTTTAAAGTATGATTCGTTATCTCTGCTGAATTATCCTTTGCGTTTGCTATTATCTTTGGTAAACATTAATTTCGCAATCCAAATAGTACATAATGAGCAAAGTTATATTTATAACCGGCGGTTCGTCGGGCATTGGCAAGTCGATAGGAGAGTTCCTTCATGCGAAAGGCTATACCGTATACGGCACCAGTAGAAACCCGGAGCGTGTGGTTGGGTCGGTTTTTCCATTGGTAGCGCTTGATGTTCGCAATGCACAAAGCATTAGTGAGGCAGTTGCCGAAGTAATTACCAAGGCCGGAACTATAGATGTCTTGATTAACAATGCGGGTGTAGGTATTACAGGGCCACTGGAAGAGATTCCCGCCGATGAAATTAAAAATAACTTTGAGACAAACCTGTTTGGACCCATTGAGGTAATGAAAGCCGTGCTTCCGCAGATGCGTGCCCAAAAAAGCGGACTCATAATTAATGTAACCTCGATAGCAGGCTATATGGGATTGCCATACAGAAGCGTGTATTCTGCAAGTAAAGGTGCGTTAGAGCTTATCAGTGAGGCATTACGTATGGAAGTGAAACAGTTTGGTATTACCATAACCACTGTTGCCCCGGGCGATTTTGCTACCAATATTGCCGCTGGACGTTACCATGCGCCGGTAGTAAAAGGTTCGGCATACGAAAATGTATACGGAGGCATACTGGCCACAATGAATGACCATGTTGATGCAGGCAGCGACCCTACGCAAATGGCGGAAGCTGTTTATGCTATTATGAAAACACCTAACCCCGAAGTACACTACAAAGTAGGGGTGTTTATGCAGAAATTCTCAATAGTCCTTAAGAGGATATTGCCGGGTAAAATGTATGAAAAGATGCTTATGAATCATTATAAGCTTTAAAATATAGTCACTCTATAATCAACAGCATAGCCTAAAAGTTATGCTGTTTTTTTATTCTCTAAAATAAACGAAAACCATTGCGTGGTATAGTTTAAATTGTAGATTTGCACCACAAATCAATCTAATTTTATACCAATAAATGAAACAATTATTTATTGCTGCTCTTTTTTTTATGACGGCAGCAACGACTGTACACGCACAGGATGACGCGGCAACAACTAAAGATCCTAAATTTATAGTAACAGGAAATCTTAACTACGCTTATAGGCTGGCTAAAATTGACAAAAGTTACACAGGAATTCAAAGAGAGTATCTTAAAAATCTAAAGTCCGGTGTAAGTTATGACATAAGTGCTTACTACATGATTAATAAGGAGCTTGGTTTTGGTTTAAAGTTTAATTCATTCAATTCGTCTGAAGGCCTTAACGGAGTTTACGTGTCAGCTCCAAATGGTGAAACAGGATATGGAAATATTTCTGATGAGATTACAATTTCATTTTTTGGTATTGGCGAAATTTATAAATTTGGTAGATCAGGAAGCAGGCACAGCGGACTTTTAGAAGCAGCATTAGGTTATATGCGTTATAAAAACGATGCTTTTGCTATTGATAACTATACACTTACGGGCGGTACATTTGGTTCTGCCATATCTGTTGCCTATCAGTACGAAGCTTTTAAAAACTTTTCAGTGGGACCTAAATTTGCACTGCTTGGTGGTTCAATACGCAAGTATGATATCGAAGGCCCTGATGGATTCAAGGATAAGCTGACACTTGGGCGTGATAATCAGGAAAGCCTGCTGAGAATGGATTTGGGTATAGTAGCCAGCTACAGGTTTTAATTAAATAGCAACAACATAATTATTATAACAATGAAATTTTTTATTGACACTGCAAATCTTGCACAAATTAAAGAAGCTCAGGAACTTGGCGTTCTTGATGGTGTAACTACAAACCCTTCGCTAATGGCAAAGGAAGGTATTACAGGTAAAGACAATATCCTTAAACATTATGTTGACATTTGTAATATTGTTGAAGGCGACGTAAGTGCTGAGGTAAATGCCCTTGATTTTGATGGCATGGTGAAAGAAGGTGAAGAACTTGCCGAACTTCATGAGCAGATCGTTGTAAAATTACCAATGACCAAAGATGGCGTAAAAGCTGCTAAATATTTCTCTGACAGGGGAATAAAAACAAATGTTACGCTTGTATTCTCTGCTGGCCAGGCGTTGCTTGCTGCTAAGGCAGGTGCTACATATGTGTCACCGTTTATTGGACGTTTGGATGATATTTCTACTGATGGCCTTGCGCTAATTGAAGAGATTCGTTTGATCTATGATAACTACGGATATGAGACTGAGATACTTGCTGCTTCAGTTCGCCATACTATGCACATTGTAAATTGCGCTAAGATTGGTGCCGATGTTATGACAGGCCCTCTTTCTGCAATTACAGGATTATTAAAACACCCTCTTACTGATATTGGCCTTGCACAATTTGTTGCCGATTTTGAAAAAGGAAACAAATAATATACCGATCAGTATATTATTTCAGGATAAATTCACAAAAAATAGCTGCCGGATTCCGGCAGCTATTTTTTTATTTCGGGTATCGAATTTGAAGCTCGATTTATGCCAAAAACAGAAAAACCAAAAGCGTAACATTGTTTTTGTTGGGTTTGATTACCAGTGTTTTACATGGACTAATATTACGCAGCAAAATCGCGTTTTACGAACATAAAGTGCAATATTACATGCTTAAAATTCTTCCTCAATAAGGCATTTATTGATGATGGCTCCGGCCTTATTTCCCTGAGCCACAGCATGTGCGATAGATCGGAATAGCGAAAGGCAGTCGCCTGCACCAAAAACACCATTAACTGTCGATTCCATACACTTATTTACGAAGATGAAGCCTTTTTCGGTTAAGTCGCAACCCAGTTTTTCAGGAATAGGGCATTGCTGGATAAAGGGTAATTGGGTGTATAAGGCAGCCATTTCCTCTGATGTAGTATCCTTAAAATGAAGCTGTTTTATCTGCCCGTTTTCATGTTCAATATAATCAATTTCATTTTCTACTACTTTGATATTGTGTTTGTTGAGTTTTAAAACTTCGTCGGGTGTGAGAGTGCTTGTGCCATTTGTATAGAGTGTAAGATCGTCTGTCCAGTGACTTATAACCTTTGCCAGCTCAAAACCCATATCGCCATTTCCTAAAACGCCTGTTTTCAGACTTTTAACTTCATAGCCATGACAGTAGGGGCAGTGCAGTACACTTATGCCCCAGCATTCGCTAAAGCCTTGTATATGAGGAAGTGTATCGGTTACTCCGGTAGCAAAAAGCAGCTTTTTAGAGGTGTATTTCTGTCCAATTTCGGTAATAACTTCAAAGCTGTTTTCCAAAGGAATAGCATCAACTGTTAGTCCGTTTATCAGTTCAACTGTTTTGTATTCAGCTATTTGTGTTTTAGATGTATTGCGTAATTCATGTGGGTTAATGCCATCATTTGTAAGGAAATTGTGCGCAAAAGGAGTTTGTTTGTTGCACGGATTGCCGCTGTCTATAACGAGTACTTTACGTAGCGACCTGCCCAGTGACATTGCTGCCGAAAGCCCGGCATAACTGCCTCCAATAATGATAACATCGTATAAATCAGTAGATTTCATAAGTATAACATATACTTATAAAGTTATAAAACGGCAAATGGAATCGTGGTAACTTTAACTAAACTTAACGGTTACTCAATAATCATTTCCCTAAGCTTAGCCCTGTAACACTCCAATATTTTAGCTTTAGAGATAAAGCCGTGATAGCGGTCTTCTTTTATAAGAGGCAGATAATCAGTGTTGGTAGCCTCAAATTTCTCCATGATCATCTCAATAGAATCTTCCATACAGGCGACTTCGGGAGGAGCGCTCATCATCTCGTTTAGCGGGGTATATTTTATCTGGAAAGTGTTGAATAATATATGCCTTAGCTTATCGAAATCAACAATGCCGAGTAGTCGTTTTTTCTCGTCAATAACCGCAAACACAGTCTGTTTGGTGGTAGCCATCAAGCCAACAACGTCTTCACCTTTTTGGTTAGGCGAAAGGGTCTGCACATCAGTATCTATCACGTCAAGAATATCAATTCCTGATAGTATATTTTTGTCTTTGTCGGTTGTAAATACCTGTCCTTTAGCAGCTAAGTGTTTTACATCCATAGAGTGTTTTTCAAACTGTTTTGATACCGCAAAGCTTATCGATGATACGATCATTAGCGGCACCATAAGGTTGTAACCGCCTGTAATTTCACCAATTAGGAAGATGGCTGTTAACGGTGCATGGAATAACCCGCTTAGTATTCCCGCCATTCCTACAATAGTAAAATTCCCTACCGGAATATTAGAGAAGCCTATCAGGGTAAAGAACTTAGCCACGAAAAAGCCCAGGTAAGAACCCACAAACAAGGAAGGAGCAAAGTTACCTCCATTACCTCCGCTAGCAAGCGTAAGTCCTGTGGCATAGGCTTTTAATAGTATTGTAATTCCGGTGAACAGCAGTAGTACCCACCCGTTATCTTTAAAGCGTTCTACGATGGTGTTGTCTAACAGTACTTCAGGGTTAGCGTTGCTAAGTATCCTTATTGTTTCATATCCCTCACCAAAAAGCGTAGGAACCATGAATATCAGTAATGCTAATGGTATAGCGCCATACAACGCTTTGCGGTAGCCTTTTATACGAAGTCTTGCAAAGTGTGCCTCCACCTTCTGGAAGGTCCTCGCATGGTACAATGATACGAATCCTGCAAGTAGTCCTATCAATACGTAGTACGGAATATTATGATAATCAAAGGCTTGTTCCTGCCTGAAGGATAACAATACTTCTTCATTAAGTACAATGGTAGATATAAGTGCACCTGTGGCTGCCGATATCATAATGGGGATAAAGGCAGTAATGGTAACATCGGTAAGTACCACCTCAATGGCAAAGAGCACCCCGGCGATTGGGGCGTTAAAAGCGGCGGCAATACCAGCTGCGACACCGCAGGCAAGTAGTAATATCCTGTCTTTCTGGGATAATTTATATTTCTGTGCAAAGTTAGACCCAAATGCGGCACCGGTAATGGTGATGGGTGACTCAAGTCCGGCTGACCCTCCCAAACCTACTGTAAGCGAGCTGGTTATTATCTGGGCGTACATTTGCTTTCTCGGCATGATACCGCCTTTTCGGGCAACGGCATACAAAATGCGTGAGCTTCCTTTTTCCACACGTCCGTCGAGTACGCGTTTCACAACGAATACGGTTAGTAAAATACCTACAACGGGTAGTATACTGTTAATATACGGCAGTTTAAGATAGCCATTTACATAATTAGCAAAGAGGAAAACGTTGTGTGCAAACGTTTTAAGTATAATTACCGCAAGGGCAGTAGATATAGCTACTACAACGCACGAAAGGTAAATGAAATGCCTTTCAGATAGCAGGCTTTTTAGTACGAAAAATAGGGTCTCAAGATGGCGGAGGTTATTCCTGAAAAATAATCTGACCTTTGAAACTTTACGATTTTGCATTTTTTGTGACTGAAAAATTTTGGGAAATGTAATAATACGCTAAGTTAAGCCATTTGTTAAAATTTTTCCGCGAAATTATGTAATTTTTAAGGATTTGTTGGCGGAGGTGGTGCCTGTCTCTCGGAAAGAATTTTATCAATGGCGTATTCTTCCTTGTCTGGGAGATGGTTGTTGTTCTTATATGTAATCAGGTCAGACGAGTTGGTTCCCCTGGTGTTTATGCAGGTACATTTCAATCTCCCGATCGGTATAGTTCAGGTCTTCAATAGCATCCATATCATTATCAATAGATTGCTGAATGTTTTTCCTGTTGCGATAAATCAGGAAGGCTACAATAGCAGCTACTATAATCAATACATAGGTTATAAGGTTGTAGGGAATCATCATGCTGCTTCGCCTTCAAGTTCAACCGTTTTCTCTTTTACGTAAGCACGCATTTCTTCGAAAAATGCAGTGAACTCAGCCTCATATTCATCATAAAATTCAAGCAGCTCATCTATAGAGGTTCGCATACCCGATTTTAATTTGGTACGGTGATCCATCTGTGTCAGGATCTTCCCTATGCCATCTGTGGTAGCATAGCTCACCAGCCAGTTGTGCTGTATCATATGCGGCATCATGCCCTTGGTGCGTTCGGTAAGAATGTCATAGTTGTTTTCCAGCGCTTTATAAAAAGCTGCTACGAAATCCTCCAGTGAATCACTATGGTATTTCGCCCAGTTCTTTGCCAGGAAGTGGTCGTAATAAATATCCATAATTACGCCGGCATAATGATGGTAGCGCGCATGCAGGCGTTTGGTGCCCTGCCTGAAAATAGGGTGCGCATCGGTATAAGTGTCAATGGCGCGGTGCAATAAAATTCCTTTCTGCACATCTGCAGGAAAATCGGTGGGTTTACCGTGAATGCCATCGGCCATGAAATTGCCTAATTTCACAAGGTCATTATCGCCCGAAAGGTATATGTGTGCTAGAAAGTTCATAGGTACAATTTACCGAAAAGTTTTGTATTTACAATGATAGTCACCCTTTAATGGCGGTTTTAAGAAACTGTTAACAAAATCGTCCCATTATCTAAATGTTAACTATGGTGTAAACTGTATATTTGTAGGACTAAAATTCACAAACCAAATATGACACTAATTAAATCGATATCAGGCATAAGGGGGACTATCGGGGGCAAAACCGGAGATAACCTAACCCCTGTAGATGCCGTAAAGTTTGCTTCTGCATACGGAACATGGCTTAAAGGCCATGCCGGCAAAGACAAACTAACTGTTGTAATAGGACGCGATGCCCGTATTTCGGGTGCAATGATACAAAACCTTGTGGTTAATACACTTGTAGGTTTAGGTATTGATGTTATCGACCTTGGGCTTTCTACAACGCCAACTGTCGAGGTTGCCGTACCGCTTGAAAAAGCCGACGGTGGTATTATACTTACTGCAAGCCATAACCCTAAACAGTGGAATGCGCTTAAATTACTAAACGAAAAAGGAGAATTCCTTAGTGGTGCCGATGGTGCTAAAATATTGGAGATCGCCGATAACGAAGCTTTTGATTTTGCCGATGTGGATAGCCTTGGCGAAGTTACCGTTAACGATGCCTACATGGATATCCATATTGATGAGGTACTTAACCTGCCATTGGTAGATGCCGAGGCGGTTAAAAAAGCAGGTTTTAAGGTAGTGGTAGACGGTGTTAACTCATCGGGCGGTATTATTATTCCTAAGCTTTTGAAGCTGATGGGCGTAGAGGTAGTAAAACTATACTGTGAGCCTAACGGGCATTTTCCTCACAACCCCGAACCGCTTAAGGAACACCTTGGCGACATCTGCGAACTTGTGGTTAAAGAGAAAGCCGACTTTGGTGTGGTTGTAGATCCTGATGTTGACCGTCTTGCATTCATCTCTGATGATGGCGAGATGTTTGGCGAGGAGTACACACTTGTGGCATGTGCCGATTATGTACTGAGCAAAACTCCGGGCAATACGGTATCTAACATGTCATCGTCGCGCGCGCTTCGCGACATTACCCAAAAACATGGCGGCAGCTACGAGGCTAGTGCTGTGGGCGAGGTTAATGTTGTAGAGATGATGAAAAAGAACAATGCTATTATAGGTGGTGAAGGTAATGGTGGTATCATTTACCCGGAACTTCATTACGGTCGTGACTCACTGGTGGGGGTAGCTTTGTTCCTTACCTATCTTGCAGAAAAGAAAATGAGTGTGGCTGCTTTAAGGGCATCTTATCCTCAATACTATATGAGTAAAAACAAGATTGAACTTACACCGCAGATTGATGTGGATGCTATTCTTGTAACTATGGCCGATAAATACAAAAGCGAGGATATATCTACTATTGATGGTGTAAAGATTGATTTTGCTGAAGAGTGGGTACATCTTAGAAAATCGAATACCGAACCTATTATCAGGATTTATACCGAAGCGCAAACGCAGGATAAAGCCGATGCTTTAGCCGTTAGGATTATTGATGAGATTAAAGCAGTAGCGGGAATCTAATCATGAAAAAAGCTATAATTACTTCGCTTTTTCTAATGCTGGCTTGTAGTGTTGAGGCTCAGAAATTAACAGAAGCTGAAAAGGCAATTGTTAACTCGGGTACACGCACAACAATGCTTCGCGTGTTGCAAATTACCAATGCAGATGATGCGAAAGTACTTAAGTCGGCATCGTTTGATGTAAGCCTTAAAGACGAATCGCTGCCTTTACTTTTAGACCGTATGCTGGCTACAGTAACCGATCCTGCTAACACAGGAGTAGGTATTGCTGCACCGCAAATTGGCATTAACCGTAATGTAATATTGGTTCAGCGTTTTGACAAGCCGGGAGAGCCGATTCAGGAATACCTGAACCCAAAGATAAAATGGAGTTCTGCACTGATGCGAAAAGGGGCAGAGGGATGCCTTTCTATACCCGACCTTCGCGAAGACGTGCTTCGTCACTACACCATTCAGATCACGTATTACGACCGTAATGGCAAGTACCATGATGAAATGGTAGAAGGTTTTACAGCGGTTATCTTCCAACATGAAATAGACCACCTGATGGGGATATTGTTTACCGACAGGCTGGAGCAGCAAAAAGCTATTGGCTATTCGCTTATTAATGGCGAAGTAAACCTTTACCTTGAACATAAGCTTAAGAGACAGTAATCGTTTCTGCTTTTTGTAAATATGAACCCTCTGCAATGCAGAGGGTTTTTGTTTGGTTTTTTATTACATCCTACGTCTGAAGCCTGGGGCAAAGCATCATAAATTGCTTTTACCCCATATTAAAAGTCGAGCTACGGAGGAAACTATGTCTTATTCTTTTCAGCCTGCCAGGTTTTGTAAACCTTGTAGGTTTTAATTTTCGGACAAGATTTTTTATATTTATCATAAAAATTTCAGCTAATGAAACCCAAAGTCAGGATTTTATTTATTGTCATATCTGCCTTGTTATTTCAGAATTCTTACTCTCAGGAATTAAAATGCGGCTGGTATGGCAAGAAAACAGTAGAGGAAAGGAATAAAATGTTCCCTTTTAACAAAGCGAAGAAAGCGGTGCTAATATCTTATCTTGGAGGAACCGATGGTCTTTTAAATCACGGAGATACCATAGGTTTTAATAGTGTAAACAAAATTATTAAGACCTGGAATATATTGATTAAGGAATTTAAAACTTCGTACAAGGTTAAAGAGGAAGCTATACTCGGTAAGGAACAGCTAAATGAGTTTAGCAATATACTGGTTAATTATACGGTTAGCGATAAATCGAAAAGACCGATGATAACAAGCGAATATGCATGTTATACTCCACGGAATTCTGTTTTGTTTCTAGATGAAAAAGGCCAGGTTATTTGCGTTTTTGAAATATGTTTTGAATGTTTTAAAACGAATATTTTTCCTCATTCAGACATTAATTCATATTCCCAGGTGGAAGAATGTTTTTCCCGATTTGAGGTATTAAAAGATTTCTTTAAAAAGAATGGAGTCAAATACGGAGTAGAGGATATGTAAATGGATTTTTTGCAAATGATAAAATCCTGCCTTTTGAGGGGCAGGACTTTCAATGAAAAAATTAAAAAACACGAATCTTTTGCTCTATTTAACGAGTAGTTGTTTCACGATACCTTCAGAAGTTTTAACCAGGTATATACCTGCTGCCATTCTCGATGTATCTATAGTAAGGGCCTGTTTGGCCGAATGTATCAGTTTACCGCTGTAGTCGTATACTTCAATGTCTGCAGCGCGGTTAAAGTAAGCCACACCGTTTACAGATGGGTTAGGGAATACAACGAATGTTTTAGGCTCAGCATCAAATCCTGGCGTACCAAGGTTTGCAGTGTTTACCTCGAATATTGTAAGTGTACCGCTTATTTCGTTTGCTACAATGATGTAGTCTTTACCCGTTGGGCTTTCAGCAGCTTTAATGTGGATGATGCCTTCCGGACCGTGATCGCCATCATATGCCGAAACACTTCTGTTGTTTTTATAGTCAACAAACTTAACATCGGCAGGGTTTGTTACATCATATACCATAACACCACCAATACGCTCAAGGCCAACAAAGGCAAATGTTTTACCCATAATCTCGGCAACAGTTACACCTTCTGCTTCCGGGCCTTTAGCACGGCTACGGTTTTTGAATGTGTTGCTCTCGTGGTCTGAGTTAAAGATCGGGTTGATAGAAGGAGCTGTAGCAGTATACATTTCGAAATCGTCACCACTATCGTATACTAATTCTTTAGTATCAGCATTAAAGATCGAGAACGAGCGTGACCCTAAGGCAAACATCTGGTTGTAAGCAGTACCATCCTGTGTTTTACCATCAAAAGCGGTAACCCTGAAACGGCCTGCATTGTGCGATTTTTTAAGCATTGCAGCCTGTGGGTACGCTGTAGTATCAAGGTTGTAGGTATCAGCGCCTACATTTGTTCTCTCAACAAAATTTGTATAATCTTTTTCGTCACCTTCGTTAGCTGTAACAATGTAGTTAACACCGTTTACGTTGTACGTAGCAGCACCATCGGGCTGGTAGTACGATTTTATTGGCCAGTTAGCAATAAGTATCTCACCGTTGTTGTCTGAGATATCAAAACCATTGCCCGGTTTGCTGTGATCTTTAGTACCAAGTGCCCATAGTGATGTAATCGTTTTATCAACAAGGTTAATCTCCGCGATAGCGTTGTTCTCCTGCAGGGTAACCCATGCTTTTTGAGAATCGGCAGCTGTAGTAATATATTCAGGTTCTAAATCTTCCGACAGGGTACTGCTTGACTTCAGTTTCCTCACACCAGAAGCCAATAGAGCAGATTCCTGTGCGTTAAATTCAGTAAAATATAATGTTATAACATTGTTTTGGGTCAGGTTGGCAGCACCACCGCTGATATCGATAATACTAACCGATCCTTCAGGGTCAATAGTGTAATCCGTTTTCGGCTGGCCTTCATTTGCAGTAAGCACTTTTGTTCCGTCGGGAGTAAAAGAGATATTATCAGGAAGCGCACCAACAGTCACCTGTTTGATAAGATTACCATTAACATCAAAGAATACAACCGATCCGTCAAGGTGTTCTAAAGTATTTGGAGAAGCAACAGCAACAAGTCCGTTTCTTACTGCAACACTGGTTACACCACCGTAAGGTTTCATATCGATAGATTTTTTCACTACAGGAGCTGTAGGATCAGAGAAATCAATAACGTCAAGGAAACCTGCAACTGCACTTGTAGTGAATAGCTTTTTACTAGGAGCATCGTACACTACGATTTCGCAAGTACTTGAATTTGTTCCTGACGGGTCAAAACTTCTAACGTACTCAAGTTCTATAGACTGGTTAGGCACCGGAGCAAGCCTGTCGTTATCTTTAATATAGATTGTAGCTAAAGATTCGCCAGCTATTGTAATGCTATTAGCGTTTTCAAGGCTAAGAACAAAGTATTCTGAGTGTTGCTCTTCATTAGTATCATCGATGATCGGAATAGTGATAGTCTGCGTAAGCGGGCTGTTTGCTGTAAACGTAAGCGTTTGTGTAGCAAAGGTAAAATCTTCACCTGCTGTCGCAGTGCTAAACGGCGCAGCTTTAAGTACAAGGTCTACCGATCCTGCCGCAGGGCTTTCAAGGTTTACAACAAAGTTAAGCGTAGCATGATCTTCGTTTACAACAACAAAATCTTTAGCAAAAGACACTTTAGTGCTGTAATCAAAAGTGAAGCTATAAGCACAAGCCATTTCAAGGCCTGTAGCATCTACCAGGTTATCTACAGTAAGCGTGTATTCGCCACCTTGTGCAAATGGAGTTGAAAAGGTAAGCGTTACTGTTTTATCGTTAAGTACAGCAGAAGTAAGTCCTGCGATACCTGTATAGTTATCTACATTGGTTGCAGATGCAGCCTGTAGCGCATTGTTAAAAGTAAGTACGATTGTTGTACCGTTTGATACTACAGCATTCTGAACTGTTGGCGCACCCGGGAAAGCCCATGCAGGCCATACCTGTGCAGCGCTGTCAGCAGGAACTGCAGTCCAGTTAGCAGGATTAAGGATTGAAGCCCTTAGGTTTGCTGTAGCTGCATTTTGAGTTCCGTTGTAAAAAGCGTTAGCTGTGTTTCCGCTAACGTTAGCAGGGTTGGTGCTAAGGTTTAGCGCATTTGTACCATCAGTAAGTCCGGCAGGTAGCATAGAAAGGCTTCCATTGCACGTTGTGTTGGCAGTAACCCATCCGTTAGATGTAAATGCTGTTATATAGTTTGGCGCAGTAGCAGTACCGGTATACACAATTACCTGGTCACCGTTAGAGCTAAGTCCGAAACCCGATCCTGTAACCGTACCTGTATTGGCAACAAGTGCCGAGGTTTGTATTGATATAACCGATCCTGCAGGAACACACTCTGTAGCTGTCCATACAATACCGTTAGCGCACTGTGGCGTAGCATTGGTAGTATATTTTGAATCGGTAAGGGTAATAAAAGTTCCCTGAGCAATGTTTACGAATGTAAGCAAGGCAATTTCGTCTTCTGTACTTGTAGCACTCATTCTGTATGCCGTAAATACCATATCGCCAGCTGCGATTGGCGACTGAACAGCGATAGTTGAAAATACAGCCGATTTTGTTTCTGCCAAAGCGTTGTTGCTAAGGTCTTGTATTGTGTTGCCAAGAAGCGCAACATAGTACTGTTGTCCGTTTAAAAGAGCAGTAGCAGGTACAATTGTAATAGTATTGTCAGCAAAAGTAGCATCAAACGGAACAACTGTTCCTGTTGCATTGTTAAGGCGAAGCTCAACAAGTGCATCTACGTTTGTGTTGTTTATTGCTGTATTATTTATAAGTCGTACAGGCTCGTTAAGCGTGATTGTCGGGTGAACATTCACTGCCTGGTTTGTTGCATTGTTAGCGGGTGTTATAAGAGCAACCGGAGCAGCAGTATCACCACCGCCAATTGTAGAACCTTCAACCGAAAGGTTATCAAAACGGTTGTTACCTTCTGACGCACCCGGGCCTGCGGTGAATTCTACCTTAAGTTTTAGGTTAGCATTATCGTCAGCTGCCGGTATAGCAGAAAGATCCAATGTTGCAAGTGTAGGGTCGCCATCTACAGGAGTTACAGTTGTTAGTACAGTGTATGTAGTTCCGTCTGTAGAATAAGACCATGTTTGTGTACCTGCACCCTGACCGGAACGGCGGGTTGCAAATTTCACAATTATATTTTCGTAGTTTGTTGATGGAACCGACAATACTATAGTTCCGCCAATAGGATTGTTGAAGCGAAGGTGAGCACCTGCCTCGTCTGTGCCCTGGGCATTCAGTGTGCCAAAGCCCTGGCCTGTTCCTGAAAACTGTGCAAGATTACCGTTAGGGCCTGCAGTCACTAAAATACTTCCGTTTCCATTATTAGGAGTAGTAAGTGTTTGCAGTGAGGCACTGTCGTTAAAGTTCCAGTAATGAAGTAAAGTCTGCGCACCAGAGTACTGTGCCGAAAGGCATAGTCCCGCAAGCAAAATTCCTTTTTTTAAGTAATTGTTTAGCATTGGTTAATTTTTTAAGCAGAGGTTAAATTCGATTGCTGCAAAAATCAACCATAAAGATTGTTTGAGGGTTAGAGAAGGAATACTATACTGTTAAGATATAAGGGTGCTGTGTTTTCAAAACGTAAAGTAATTGTCAAATTCTTAATCAAAAGGTTAAGCAGAGCTGACGATAACAAAATAATAACACTGTTTTTTTACGATAAATATCCAAAGAAAAGTTAAATGAAAATCAACCGTAACATATTGTATTTAAATTAGCTATAAAAAATAAAGCTATGCAAAAATTAATTACATACGTTAAGTCACTCGCAGGATTTTCTCCTGAACTGTGGGAAACGCTGCTTCCTGCACTTTCTAAAAAGACTTTTGCAAAAGGCGAGCTTCTGCTTGCTGCCGGAGAGGTTTGTAATTCACTTTTCTTTATAGAAGAAGGTTTTGTCAGGGCTTTTCATATTGCAGACGGAGCAGAGGTTAACACGTCACTTCATTTTGATGGTGAGATAGTAACTAATAACAGGAGTTACTCTACGGGTGAGAAGTCAGGATATAATATTGAGGCCTCCGAACCTGTAACTGCGATTGTTTTTGATAAGGCTAAATTGATTGAAGCCGGTGCCGAAATGCCTGAAATTGCGATTTTAGGTAAAAACTGCCTTAGCTATACTGCCGCAAGGATGGAAGAGTATGCCGATATCTTTAACCTGTACACACCTACCGAACGTTACGAACATATAGCCAGGACGAATCCGCATATATTGCAAAGGGTACCACTTACTGTTTTAGCATCCTATCTGGGCATGGGGCGCGAGAGCCTTAATCGTGTTAGAAGGAAGAGGCAGATTACAGACGTTAAAATTTAAATATATAGTAAAGCGGTACATTTTTTACCGCTTTTTTATTATCCTAAAACTTCCTTTCTGTGTTTTTGACCCCAATGGTATAAGGACCCCAGCACGATTTCTATAGATTTTCCATGCGCTGTAATTGAGTATTCTACCGTTGGAGGAAAGGTATCATATACCTCTCTCTTTATAAGTTTATTCCCTTCCAGAAGCTTTAGCTCTTTAGAGAGCATCTTGTCTGTAATACCTCCGACTTCTTTCGATATCTGCTTAAACCGCTTGTTTCCGTTAGATAGTGCGAGTAATATGAGTATTTTCCACCTTCCTTCAAGCGCTTCTAACGCATCTTTTATTGCTAGAACGCTCTCGGGGCAACTTTCTCTTGTAATCATACTATAGCCTTGTTTTCAGTTGTTTATTGCGATACTATCATTTTGTATAGCGCTATACTCCGGGATAGTACTATATATCAGATAGCAAATGTAAATACTTTTACGGCAATTAATAATGCTAAAAAATTTAAACATGGTTACAAAAACAAAAGGCATAGTGTCTGTAGTACTTATTTCATTAATTGGATTTATGCTAATACTGGGCGGTGTAATGAAGATAGCAAAAGCAGAGCCCGAAGAGATAATGAAGAATCTGGCCAAATATGGCTATACCGATTATTTGCCTTATATAGGGACGATTTCTTTACTGGCCGGGCTGCTGTTGGTTTATCCCAGAACATCCAAAATAGGTTTCCTTTTGGGGAGTTGTTATTTTGCCGGAGCAACAGCGTTAGAATTGTCGGGTAGACAACCGCTCATAGCACCTGTTTTTATAGTAATATTATGGATTGGAATGTTTTTGAAAGACAGGGCAATGTTTCTTCCTGCCGCCAATATGACAAGCAAATAACCTCCCTTACAATTAGTTTACATCAGTCTCCAAAAATAAAATGAAACGTTAAGATTTCTTTATAATTTGTAAAAGTTTATTTACCTAATTTCGCTTTCACTCAATCAATACAGTGGAAGCCAGAGCCCACTTTAATAAACGGGGCGTATACCCGAAAAGCCTTATGAGTAGGGATAAATTACAATTATGAGTTCTGATTTTTTTGAATCTAACAGTTATTTTATCGACGAGAAAGTAAACTTTTTAAAGTTTGAAAATATGTACCAGCTTTATGATGGTAAAGGCCAGCATATTGGTGCGATCAAACAAAAGCTTACCACCGGACAAAAATTTCTTAGACTACTATTAAACAAAGGAATGCTGCCTTTTCTATTAGAAATTACAAATATTGACGGCAGGGTGCAGGCATCTGTTTCTAGAGGATGGACATTCTGGATGTCTAAAATCGTAATCAGCGATGCTAACGGACAGGCATTAGGAACAATAGCACAAAAGTTTAAACTGTTTAAGCCATCATTCAAAATATACGATAATGCCGGAATTCTTGTAGGCAGTATAAGCGGTGACTGGGCAGCATGGAACTTTAAAATAAGTGACAGTAAAGAAAACCAGATTGGTACTATCTCTAAAAAGTGGGCTGGCGCTATGAAAGAAGTATTTACTACAGCAGATAAATACAACGTAGTGATCAATGAAGATTATGCTGATAAAAAGAATAAGCTAATTATATTAGCAGGCGCAATAACCATAGATATGGTGCTTAAAGAAGCGAAGTAATTCGTTATTAGTTTCCAAAATCCATATAACAAAAACGCGGTAATCTCTTACCGCGTTTTTTTATAGTATGTCGTATCGAAAATTAGATAGCGTTTACAATAGCAAGGAAGTCATCTGCTTTAAGAGCAGCACCACCAATAAGTCCACCGTCAACATCGGCTTTACCGAAAATTTCGCGTGCGTTGTCCGGCTTAACGCTTCCGCCGTAAAGGATCGACGTATTTTCAGCAACAGCTTCGCTTACGTTAGTCCTGATAAGGTTACGGATGAAAGCATGCATTTCCTGTGCCTGCTCCGGAGAAGCAGTTTCGCCTGTACCAATAGCCCAAACCGGCTCATAAGCAAGAACGATATTGCTCCAGTCGCTTTCGCTGATGTGGAAAAGACCTTGTGTAAGCTGCGATTCAACCAGGTTAAAATGAGTGCCCGACTGTCTGTCTGCAAGCTCTTCACCGAAACAGAAAATAACAGTAAGTCCGTGTTTAAGTGCTGTATCTACTTTTGCAGCCAGTAAAGCATTTGTTTCGCCAAAGTAGGCTCTTCTTTCAGAGTGTCCAAGGATAACTGTATTTACATTGATGCCTTTAAGCATGCCTACAGATATTTCGCCTGTAAAAGCGCCGCTCTCTGCCTGATGCATGTTTTGTGCAGCAACAATAATACCTGTACCGTTAGTTTGGTTTACAGCAGCCTGAAGGTTAACAAAAGTAGGAGCTACTACAACTTTAGCAAGTCCGCCGTTTTGTTTTTTCTCAATTAGTTCAGCCAAAAGCGCTTCAGTCTGAGCGCTGTCGTTGTTCATCTTCCAGTTTCCTGCAACGATTTGTTTTCTCATTATTTAAGTTTTTTTAGAATAGCTATAAGTTTTGCATCATCCGCCTCAATGGCTTTAAATAGTGCAATGTTTCCTTTTTTGTCTACCACCATATAACGCGGAATCCAGTCCAGTTTAATGTCTTTTGCAAAGTCGCCCTCTTTCATGCTTTTGCCTACGTGGTAGTTGTCTCCTTTAACCTCATATTTTTCAATTCCTTCTTTCCATTTGTCATCTACCCTGTCATACGACAGGAATACATAAGACGCATTTGGGAATTGTTTTTGAAGCGCATGCACTTTCGGCATACCTTTAATACAATCGGGGCACCATGATGCCCAAACATCTATTACAACAGTTTTGCCTTTGTATTTGGCAAGGATATCTTTAAAAGCAACTTCCTTTCCGTCAAGGGTTGTCATTTTAGAATCGAGTGCTGCTTTGGTAAAAGTAGTTTCCTGGGCTTGTGTGCAAGATATGACGCTAAGCAGGAGTATAGGTAACAGAAGTAATTTTTTCATTTTTCGAAATTATAAAGTAACAAATTTACGATAACCATAGCAACAAATACCTGACCAATATGAAATATTTGTGATGCAATTATCGTTAAAATCGATTACATCGTTTTCGTTTACGATAGTCGTATCCTCGGATCTAAGTAGGCATAAATAAGATCTACCAAAATGTTTATGATAACAAAGGTAGTAGCAATAACCAGTACCGATCCCATTATCACAGGAAGGTCGAGCGTGTTCAGTGCTTCAACAACTTCTTTACCAAGGCCGTTCCAGCCAAAGATGTATTCTACAAATACTGCTCCGGCAAGCATCGATGCAAACCACCCCGATATGGCAGTAACAACTGGGTTTAGTGAATTTTTTAGCGCATGCTTGCGGATTATGCGAATCTCGCTTAGTCCTTTTGCTCTTGCGGTGCGTATGTAGTCCTGACTTAAAACCTCAAGTAATGAGTTTCTCATAAGCTGTATTACCACTCCAAGCGGACGTATGCCCAGCACTATAGCGGGCAGTATAATGTTTTTCCATTTAATGTACGATCCTTCACCGAAGTCGTCTACTTCGTAAAGGCTGCCTGTCATATCGAGGTGTGTATATTTGTGCAATACAAATCCAAACAGCCATGCAAACAAGATAGCCGCAAAAAAGGAGGGAAGGCTCATTCCCAGTGTACTTACCAAGGCAATTGTTCTGTCTATCCAGGTGTCTTTATATAAGGCCGATATAACCCCGAATATAATACCAATAACTATGGCAATAATTATAGCAAAGAATGCCAGAACGATAGTATTTGGCAGTGTATCGCCTATAACATGAGTAACTTTTTTACCGCTTTTCTGGAAGCTTTCACGCAGGTAAGGTTTTTTAAGTACAATACTCGTTCCACCAACCGTAAACAGTTTGGCAGCGTTGTATTTTCCTTCAGCTAAATAAGTATAATCACCTTCTGTAGTGCTGTGAAAGGATATGGGAGATAAGTCGTTGAGGTAATACAGGTATTGTGTGGACACAGGCTGATCGAAACCATACTTTTTCTTGATAAGTGCCAGTTGCTCTGAGTTTTCATTCTGGTCGAGCATCATACGCGCAGGATCACCGGGTAGTACCGTAAACAAAAAGAATATGACAGTGATTACACCAAAAAGTGTAAGCAGCGCATATCCTGTTTTGTATAAAAAGTATTTTATCAAACTACTTGTACTATTTAATGATTGTTTAATTTTGAAAATTTGAAGATGAACCTGACAAATCTTCAAATCGAATTTATCACTTCTTCACTTCAGAATACGGCTTTTTGTAAAGTTTCATCAGTTCAGATCCAACAAATTTCTTTTCATTGATACCATCCCATTCTTTGATCTTGTTACCGTTCCATAGATAAACCACACCGGGAGTATCGTTGCTGTTACCAAGCACTTTCCAGAATGTAATAATATCAATCACCTTGTATGGATACTGTGTACCTGCAAACTTAAAGAAGTCAGGAATCAGGTCGGCTTCCTCATCCATAAAGATAATTTCAAGCTCAGGGAAATCTTTATTTTTAGCTTTCATTGCTGTAAGCTCTTTTGCTGTTTCACGGCAATGGTCGCAACCCGGAGCAAATAATCCTATAATTTTTTTGCCTTTATCGGCATTAGCGAAATATTGCGAGTAGATCGATTTTACAGCTTTAGGTTCATCTGCAGTTGGTTTTGCTTCTGTAGCCGGAGCAGCAGTTGCAGCAGCCTCTGTAGTTTGTGCTGGTACTTCAACAGCAGGAGCGGTCGCAGTAGAATCTGCAGTAACAGTATTGGTGAAATCTGTAGTTCCGGAAGGTATCGCTTCCGGTTCGGCAGCAACAGGTTCGTGTTGTCTTGGCTGAATAGGAGCTACCATATATACCATTAGTATAGATGCCAGTGTAACGGTAGTAACTACCCAGAAATTGTTTTTATCAGATCCGGCAGGCAGTAATCTGTATAGCCAAACCAATAATCCAACTGCAACTATATTTTTAATGATAGCTTCAACAGGAGTCATAGGTAAAAGGCTGCCGAAGCATCCGCAATTTCCTGCGTTACCGTTGGTTATAGTGTCAATCGTTAGGTGGATAATAAAAACAACTAAAAGCAGTATTGTTGCAGGAATTACAAAACGCCTTAAAAAATGACGCTGTAGTATAAGTAACCCAAGTGCAAACTCAATTCCGATAAGCGTTCTTGAAAAATAGGATGCCAGTCCTTCAGAGAATCCCATTGGGTAAAGTGACTTTACCTCAAAAGTAGAGATTGCAAAATAGGGCGACGGATACATTTTGGCTACCGCCGAAATAAGGAATAAAAAGGCAACAACAACCTGTATTGCTATTGGAATATATTTTTTAGAATTATTCATCTGGTAAAAGTTTTTCTCAAAAATAAAGCTTAAGCCGTCTCTATTTGTTAATGAGTTGTTATTGACCGAATTTACTTAAGATTAACGCAAACACAGCATAGTTTATCATATCCTGGTAATTGGCATCAATGCCTTCAGACACAAGTGTTTTACCTTTGTTATCTTCAATTTGCTTCACGCGAAGCAGTTTTTGTAATATCAGGTCCGTCAGTGAGCTTACACGCATATCCCTCCATGCCTCTCCATAATCGTGGTTTTTGGCTTCCATAAGGGTTTTAGTAAGGTGTAGCTTTTCATCATACAGGCGTGTAGCTTCCTCAACATCAAGGTCGGGCTGGTCGGCTACACCTTTTTCAAGCTGTATTAATGCCATTATAGAGTAGTTAATGATACCTATAAACTCACCGGTTTCATCTTCGTCGATCTTACGTACTTCATTTTCCTGAAGGCTGCGTATGCGCTGTGCCTTTATAAATATCTGGTCGGTAAGCGATGGTAGCCTGAGTATGCGCCATGCACTTCCGTAATCTTTCATTTTGTTGATGTAAAGCTGCCTGCAAATGGCAATGACGCCATCATATTCCTGAGAAGTATTACTCATTTAAGTAGTATCTTTGTGTGTGAAATTTTTTCAAATGTAATAAAAAAGCCCCCCAAAGGCAAGGGCGATTTAAAATTAGAGGTTATGTTCATCAACTGCAAAGGCACACTTGTAGATTTGTCGGTACCCAGAATAATGGGAATATTAAATTGCACCCCCGATTCTTTTTTTGACGGAGGCAGTTATAAAAACGAAAGCGATTTTTTAAAACAGGCCGAAAAGCTTCTTTCCGATGGTGCCGATTTTATAGATATCGGTGCGTATTCCTCTAAACCTAATGCTGATTTTGTTTCGGAAGAAGAAGAGGTTGCACGCATGGTGCCCGTGGTAGAACTGGTGCTGAAACACTTTCCGGATACCTTAATTTCGGTAGATACTTTTCGTGCTGCCATTGCCAAGGCAGCGGTAGAAAGCGGCGCAGCCATTGTAAATGATATTGCCGCAGGAATGCTGGACGATAAAATGCTGGAAACCGTAGGGAAGCTTAAAGTACCTTATATTATGATGCACATGCGCGGTACACCGCAAACCATGGTAAATCTGACGCAGTATGATGATATAGTTCAGGAGATGCTGCAATATTTTGGAGAGAGGATAGATGCAGCACGCCATTTTGCCATTGACGACATTATTGTAGATCCCGGATTTGGGTTTGCAAAAACCTTAGCTCAGAATTATGAGGTGCTTAATAAGATGGAATTGTTTCAGATGACTGGATTGCCAATACTGGCGGGAATGTCGCGAAAGTCTATGATCTATAAGCTGCTAGGAACAACACCTCAGGAAGCCCTTAACGGAACTACAGTTCTCAATACACTGGCATTGAGTAAAGGTGCTACATTACTAAGGGTGCATGATGTTAAGGAGGCAGTTGAAACCGTAAAGATTTATAATCAGTTAGGAATTACAAATTAGGAATTATGAAAGCTATAGCCGTTTTAATTATAGCCCTACTTTTTGCGGGTTGCCGGCAGTCAAATTCAGAAATTGCATCGGGCAGGCAGTGGAAAGCCGATACTAATAATTTGATTGGCGATTTTATAACTTTTTCGAAGGATAAGAATAAAGGACTATATGTAGAAAACGATACTATTTATTTTGATGGTAAGCCCAAAGCATTACTTATCTCAACTTCCTATTATGTTGATCATTATGTTATGATAGTGAATTCAATCGATCACAAAACATCTGCCCGATATGTAGATAAAGGACGGGCTAAATAGCGCTATATTATATGTACTAATGATCGAATAACAAAATCCACAAATAGCCAGACCTACTGATGATGGTACGGTTCATTCCTCAATATGGTGAATGCCCTGTATACCTGCTCTATAAAGAACAAACGCACCATTTGGTGGGAGAATGTCATTAACGACAAAGATATCTTGCCCTGTGCTTTGCTATACACTTCCTGGCTAAAGCCATAGGGACCGCCTATAACAAATACCAGTGTTTTAATACCCGAATTCATTTTCTTCTGCAATTCTTCCGAAAATCCTACGCTACTAAAATTCTTGCCGTTTTCATCCAGTAAGATTAACTGATCGGTAGGGGATAGCTTAGATAATATCAACTCGCCTTCTTTTTCCTTTTGCTGTGCCTCACTAAGGTTCTTTACGTTTTTGATGTCGGGAATAATCTCCAGGTCAAATTTTACGTAAAAAGACAGTCGCTTGGTATAATCGTCTATAAGCTGCTGAAGTGCTTTATTGTCGGTTTTGCCTATGGCAAGAAGTTTAATGTTCATGGAATTGGCTGTGAATATAAGCGCAAAAATAAGAAAACTTATTTACTATAAATTTCAGACATTATAGCTGTGGCGACATGCGGCCTGTAATGCGAATTTTCGTAATAGTTTCTGTAATCTTCCGTAATACTGTTTATGCCTGAGAAATCAAATACAGTTTCACTTCCAAATAGCTTCTTCAGGTAGGCGAGGTCGGCAACGTTTAGCTTTTGCTGATCGTAAAGAGGATTGATTATAATCTTATATTTTGTACCCTGCTTCTTAAATATCCTGGCAATTTCTGAAAGCATTTCTTTCTGGTTCTTCTTGATGACAACAGGCGAATATTTTTGTATAGCTTCCCTTTTATGGAAAACTTTCATAACATAGGGCGTATAGAAAGTGCCATCGGCAATTCTCTTTTCATCAGCTATGTGACGCATCTCATTGGTATATTTATCGTATTGATAAGTTATCGGACGCAATGCCGTTTCCGTCATATAAGGTTCAAGTTTCCCTGTTACTTTGTGTTCAATGTAGATTGGTAAAAACTCATATGAAAGCGTAGCCCTTAAGAATTGCAGGTGAAAGTTGGCGATGTTGTTGTAACCCGTAAGCTGTGGCGATATGGCAAAAAGATGCCCGTCGAGGCTTTTGTCCCTTTCCAGTATTAAATGATCTAATACCAGCAGCACATTGTTCATCTTTTCATTTTTACGGTCTATATACTGTACCTTTTTATAAATGCCGTACATGGTCTCTGCAGAAGCATCAAAATGATAGGGCTTACTATTGGCAGGCAGGTATTTCTTCCATATTGCTGTTTCATAAAAAATGGATCGCGAATTGCCAAAAATAAACGAGTCGTAATGCTCATCTTTATATCGGTTATCGTAGTTAGTTGTGCTTACGTAATCTTTATCTAACGGAGGGCTTAAGGTGCTGCTCTGTTCATAAAAATTATCGTAGTACCATATCACCTTAAATGGATCCACCCATGCATAGATCATCAACACCATAAGTAGTGGTGTAAAAAACTTAAGCAGAAGGATGAATAACTTTTTCATATCTAAAACTGGAAATAAATAAATTGCTGTTCTTTACCGGCATACATAACTATTGCAGCAATCAGGATATAATAAAATGCCCACCGTACAGGACGTTTCCATGTAAGCCCGAAACATTTTATAGCGTATTTTTCCTCACGCCCCAGCCATTCTATAAAAAGGAAAAGAAGCGTTACAGCTATTAAAACCAATCCCTTTTTCTTTTCTTCAAAATCGGGAGCATAAAACAGACTCCGTGAAAACAGTGTGCCTATATAGCTAAAAGCATGGGTTATGTTTTCTGACCTGAAAAATATACGTGAAAATGCCGTTAGCCCGAACGTAATTACTATACCTGTAACTTCCCTGAATGATGGGAGCAATTTTCCTTTGGCAACAATTTCAAGATTGTTACGGTGCCTGTTCGTTAATAACAATGGCAGGAAATAAATAGCATTTAAGGTACCCCATGCAATAAACGTCCAGTTGGCACCATGCCAGAACCCGCTAAGTATAAAGATGATGAATATATTCCTTATCTGTTTAAACTTCGTTGTCCTGCTCCCTCCAAGGGGTATGTAAACATAATCCCTGAACCAGCTGGAAAGCGAAATATGCCATCTGCGATAAAACTCTGCAATGTCTCTTGAAAAATAAGGGTAAGCAAAATTACGAAGCAGGTCAATACCGAAAAGCCTTGCGGTTCCCAGTGCAATGTCTGAATATCCTGAAAAGTCACCGTACATCTGGAAGGTGAAAAACAAAGCGCCAAAAACAAGGCTGCTTCCGTTGAGGTTTTCCGAATTATTGAATATCTCGTTGGCGTAATGTGCACACTGATCGGCAATAACAATTTTTTTAAATAGTCCCCACAATATCTGGCGCAGGCCATCTTTCATATTGTCAAGATTAAAAACGCGTTCACGTTTTACTTGCGGCAACAGGTGGGTGGCACGTTCTATAGGGCCAGCGACTAATAGCGGAAAGAAACTCACGAACAGGCCGTAATCAATAAAATTCTTCTCTGCCGATATCCGGTTCTTGTAGATATCGATAACATAAGATAAGCCGTGAAAAGTATAAAATGATATTCCTACCGGAAGGATAATGGCTAACGTTGTAGGATGCACTGTAAAACCAACTCCCGATAATGCCTGTGCAAAAGACTCGGCAAAGAAATTATAATATTTAAATACGCCAAGAAACCCCAAATTGGCAGTGATGCTTAACCAAAACCAGAATTTACGTGCCTTTTGGTTTTGGGTATTCTCCATTTTTAATCCGGTATAATAATCCAGAAGGGTAGAGAAGAGCAGTAAGAAAAGAAAACGCCAGTCCCAACACGCGTAAAAAAAATAGCTTGCCGCAAGCAGCAACACGTTTTGTGTACGTATGTTTTTTGGGCCTATCCACCAGTACAGTAAAAATACTATCGGAAGAAAAAAAGCAAACTGTATGGAGTTAAAAAGCATTTAATAGAATTGGCTATGGTTACTTAACCCTTTTTTGTTTGGCTAAGACAATATACTTTTTACCGCATTCGGTAAATACAGTGTAGCTATTCATAACGTTTCCACTATTCTGAATATGGATGGTATCATTTTTTACCATTATCGCAACACCTACTGGTAATTCCTGTTCTGTGTCGGTTGTTTCCTCATTGCTTATGTCACCTTCATATTCATCCCAGGTAATGCCTTCAAGAGTTAGTAATGCACCTTCTTCTTCCTGCTGAAAGCTCGCGTTGCCTTTTAAATCACGTTTATCGGTAATCAGTTCATAGCTGTAACCTGTAGCTTTTTGTTTCAGGATAATAGAAAAGTCACAGGTTTCTGTGGTTGTGCTATCGTTAAGAACATTATAGGTCCCCGAAAAATCATTTTGAGGAGTAAGCTGTAAAACTTCTTGTTTTACGGGAGGCTGCTCTCTCGATTTGTCAGAAACTTCCTGGCAGGACACGGCAAAAGCCATAACCGCAATAACTAAGATGGCTTTCATGATTACTGGTTTATAAGTTGTATAAAGTCGTCTTCGCTGATAATAACAACTCCCAGCTGATTCGCTTTTTCCAGTTTGGCAGGCCCCATATTATCACCGGCTACAACGTAATGTGTTTTAGATGATATAGAGCTGCCCACTTTACCGCCATTGTCTTCAATAGCTTTTTTAAGGTCGTCACGGGAGAATTTCTCAAACACGCCCGATACTACAAAGGTTTTGCCGGCAAGTTTTTCGCTTACGCTTGTATTGCTTTCTGCTGAGCTTTCCAGCTGAACACCATATGATTTTAGTCGATCAACTATTTTTCTGTTTTCCTCATTTTCAAAGAAACCGATAACGCTTTGTGCTATGCGTTCTCCAATCTCTTCCACAAGGATCAGGTCCATTAACGAGGCATTCGCCAGATTGTCAATGGTTTTATAGTGTTTTGCAAGTTTTTTAGCTACGGTTTCGCCAACGTATCGAATACCAAGGGCATACAGAACACGCTCAAACGGAACCTGTTTGGATTTCTCTATACCATTGATTAGGTTATCGGCCGATTTTTCAGCCATACGCTCCAGTGGTAAAACCTGTTCTTTTTTAAGTTCATACAGGTCGGCATAATTATGCACAAGGTCGGCATTATAAAGCAGGGCAACAGTTTCGCCTCCCAAACCTTCAATATCCATTGCTTTACGCGAAATATAGTGCTGCGTACGCCCAATGATCTGTGGCGGACAGCCGTAGAAATTCGGACAGTAATGTTGCGCTTCACCTTCCTTACGTTCCAGTTCGGTAAAGCATTCCGGGCATTTGTCAATATAAATTGTAGGCATAGAATCTGCCGGACGTTTTGTAAAGTCAACCGAAATAATCTTAGGGATAATCTCACCGCCTTTTTCAACAAATACTTCATCACCTACGCGAACATCCAGTTTTTCAATCTGGTCGGCATTGTGCAGGGAAGCACGTTTAACAATAGTTCCGGCAAGCTGTACCGGTTCAAGATTGGCAACCGGCGTTATTGCACCTGTTCTGCCCACCTGATAGGATATCGAATTTAAACGTGTCGCTATACGTTCTGCTTTAAATTTATAGGCAATAGCCCAGCGTGGCGATTTAGCCGTATAGCCTAATTCATCCTGCTGGTGAAGGTCGTTTACTTTTATAACTACACCGTCAGTTTCATATGGCAGGTCATGACGATGCAAATCCCAATGATCGATAAAAGCAAAAACCTCGTCCATATTTTTGGCGAGTTTAGATTGCTTCGGAACCTTAAAACCCCATTCACGTGCTTTTTCAAGGCCTTCAAACTGGGTTTTAAAATTCAGGTTGTTACCCACAATGAAATAAAGTAAACAATCTAACGGACGCTTGGCTACTTCGCCGCTGTTCTGAAGCTTAAGTGATCCTGAGGCTGTATTACGTGGATTAGAATATGGAGTTTCGCCAATTTCTATTAATTCCTGATTCATTTTGGCGAAGCCTTCGAATGGAAGGATGATCTCGCCGCGAATATCAAATTTTTCGGGATAATCGCCTTTAAGCTTTAACGGAACGGCGCGAATGGTTTTTATATTGGTAGTTACATCGTCACCCTGAAAACCATCTCCGCGGGTAACGGCTTTGGTAAGCTTTCCGTTTTCGTATGATATGCTGATGGAAGCACCATCATATTTAAGTTCGCAAACAAATTCAACATCGGCAGTACCCAAACCTTTATGTAAACGCTTTTCCCATTCTAAAAGTTCTTCTTTAGAATAGCCGTTGTCTAGTGAATACATACGCCTTTCATGCACAATCGTGTTGAAATTCTTAGTAATGGCTCCGCCTACACGCTGGGTGGGCGACTCTTCATCAAAATATTCAGGGTGTTTTGCTTCGAGTGCCTGCAATTCTTTCAGTTTGATGTCAAAATCAAAATCAGATATTGTAGGGTTGTCAAGTACATAGTAGCTGTAATTGTGCTGGTTAAGCTCTTCACGCAGTGCCTGAATAGTTTGAAGGGTGTCCATTGAATAGTTTTTGTTTGCACTGCTAATTTAACCAACTTTTAAAAATTGAGAAATGTTTTTTAGGAATAGTTACTGAGTAGCTTAGGTACTTAGCTGATGAGGATTTAAGATGATTAAGATTTTGTTACTCTCTAAAGATTGCGCGTAATAAAAATTAGATGATTTTTGATAGAGACGTTGCATTGCAACGACTTCAGAATAATGTATTGTAAATAAAAAGACGTTGCAATGCAACGTCTCTACAAATATTATGGAAGCAAAAAACTCATCTACTAAGCCAATAAGTAACTCAGTCACTTTCTAAAACATATCTTCGAGCTGCTGGTATAAAACACCATCACTCAATATAGCACCCTGTTCAATAAGGTTAAAAATTTCAAGGCTTCGGTCTTCGCCGAAATCTTTTTTGCCCCTCGTAAGGTGCACATCGTCAGAGAAAATATTCTCGTTAAGCCATTGCAGTCCGCCTTCCGTTAAAAAGTCGGCGTGCGAGTTGTGTGCGTGTATCACAATGCTTTCCATTCCGGTTTTGTCCAGTTTAAAAAGGAAAATATGATTTTTAGAGTAATGCTCCAGCCACTCGGCTTTTTCCAGTACGTTATCCCATATAAGGTCAGAGAACACATCAATTTCCTGTTCTGCGACTTCGGGTTTTTCCTCTTTCAGGGTATCCCATTCGGCTTTATCGATAGATTGCGATGCCAGGAAACGAACAAATTCCGGGTGTAGTTCTTCCAGTTGTTCTTTAGTTAGTCTTGCGTATTTCATGTTATTAGTTGCAAAGTTTCAAAGCTGCAAAGGTATTAAAAACTGTAGGTTCGTAATTTTTTTCCCGGCGCTATTTTTTATAGATTTTGCAATAGATTATTTTGTAATATAGGCGCAAAATTCAGTTTTATTATGAAACAGTTATCCGGCTTCATTATGTTATTCATGGTGTGCGCTACAAATGTGTTTAGTCAGAATATGCCGCCGGTCCTCACGGATGCAGATTGGGAAACATTATTCCCGTATCTCGAAAAAGAAGACTGGGGCGAAGTCGAAAAGATCACTTCGGGCTACCTTAAAAAGTTTACTAAAGAAAACGAGAATGGTAACGAAGCTGCAATTGTACGTTATATGTACTTGTCGGGGGTAGGAGGCCAGCTTGGTGATACAAATATCGATAAAGACCAGGCGATGAAAAAAGTAAAAGACCTGAAAGGGAAAAACATAATAACGCCGCCGCGAACATTCAGGATGGGTGGCATGTTTAATTTTTTCAGCTATAATGAGGATGAAAAAAAATGGAGTAAGTGTTTTTCGAACAGGGATAAAACCTCGATCTATTTTTTTGAATATTTTGATATGTCTGATCCTGCAGCAATTCAAGAAGATTTTATGAGTAAGATGGAAGGGAAAACACTTCAGCTTAAGGGAAAGATAAATGAAATAAAAGCAGAGGGATATGCTATGCCGCGTTTACGTATTGAGTATTCCGGGGTTGTGGTGTGGGATGTGGAAGATTAAGAAATGAAAAAAAGCCTTCCATTTGGAAGGCTTTTTTGTATATAATTCTGAGAATTATTTTTCTTGCTCAGCAACGATTTCGTACGGAAGCTCAACAATAACGTCACGGTGTAGCCTTACGTTAGCAGTGTACTTTCCAGTACGCTTAACGATTCCGCTAGTGATGAATTTTTTGTCGATAGCCTGTCCGTTTTTCTCTAAAACTTCAGCGATATCAGCATTGGTTACAGAACCAAATAGTTTTTCGCCACCTGCTTTAGCAGTAATTTTTATTTCGATAGCTTTAAGAGCTTCAGCAGTTGCTTTAGCATCGTTAACTACTTTTTGCTCTTTAAAAGCACGTTGTTTTAGGTTCTCAGCTAGTACTTTTTTAGCTGTTGGAGTTGCCATATGAGCAAATCCTTGTGGAATTAGGTAGTTACGGCCGTATCCTGCTTTTACAGTTACAACATCGTCTTTAAATCCTAAGTTCTGAACGTCTTGTTTAAGTATAAGTTCCATAATCTTGACTCCTTTTTATTTTAATAAATCAGCCACATATGGCATTAATGCTAAATGACGTGCCCTTTTTACAGCTACAGATACTTTTCTTTGGTATTTAAGTGATGTACCTGTTAAACGACGAGGAAGGATCTTACCTTGCTCGTTAACAAATTTCAATAAGAAATCAGGATCTTTGTAATCTACATATTTGATACCTGATTTTTTGAAACGGCAATACTTTTTAGTCTTGTTCGTCTCTATATTTAAAGGCGTAAGATATCTGATATCCCCGTCTTTTTTTCCTTTAGCTGACTGTTCTATTGTTGACATAATTAGTTTGCTTTAGCTGCTTTAAGTTTTTCTCTTCTTCTTTCTGCCCAAGATATTGCGTGTTTGTCAAGGCTTACAGTTAAGAAACGCATAACTCTTTCGTCACGACGGAATTCAGTTTCAAATCCGATTAATACCTCAGCCGGAGCTTCAAATTGGAAAAGCGTGTAAAATCCGCTTTTTTTGTTCTGGATCTCGTAAGCTAATTTTTTTAAGCCCCAATCCTCTTTTGCTACAAACTTGGCTCCTCTGGAAGTAAGAAAATCTTCAAACTTACTTACTGTTTCCTTTACCTGGGTTTCAGATAAAACGGGATTCAAGATGAAAACAGTTTCATAGTGATTCATAATAAATATATTTATATGTTATAAAATTGGGTGCAAAAATAGTGATTTATATTTAATGTGCAACACGTAAATTTGAATTTTAAACTGTTAAAAAACCGTTTTTTTATTTATATTTGTATTCATCCAACCGAATACTAAAAAGATTTTACTAAACATTATTAACTTAAGAGCTGCTGATGAAACTTAACTGTGTTGTTGTCGATGACAGCACAATACATAGAATAACCATTGCGAAACTGGTCAATGAGCACACAGATCTTACCCTTGTTGGTGATTTCTCCAATGCCTCTGAAACACGAAACTGCATCCTTAATAAGAATGTAGATTTATTGTTCCTTGATATTGAAATGCCTGTACAGAGTGGTTTCGACTTACTCGATGGGCTTAAAACCAGGCCGCAGATTATCTTTGTATCGTCTAAATCCGACTATGCCTTAAAGGCGTTTGACTATGCCGCCGTTGATTACCTGCACAAACCTATTAGTAAAGACCGTTTTAATAAGGCGGTTGAAAAAGCTATTGAATCAAGCCAACGAAAAAAGGAAGTTCCTGATGACGATGGCGAATTCATCTTTATTAAGAGTAACCTGAAAAACTTCAAGATTTTTATCTCTAAAATTAAGTGGGTTGAGGCGTTCGGCGATTATATCAAGATCAATACCGAAGATGAAACACATCTTGTATTGTCTACAATGAAATCTTTCGAAAACGAACTACCGGGAGATAAATTCCTAAGGGTTCATAAATCGTTTATCATTAATATCGATAAGGTAGAGCGCTTTAACAGTAAGTTTGCCGAGATTGGCAATACAAAGATTCCGCTTAGCCGAAACAAGAAAGAAGATCTGGCGAACGCCCTTAATAAATAATTTTTTATTAATACGGATCTACATTTGCTGTAACACGTATCGGCCTGTATTGCGGTACAGCATCAAAACTACTCAATATTTTCTCAATGGCTTTCTTGGTGCCCCCTAGAGCTACGCCAGTCGGAATTTTTATCATAATAGTACGTATGTACTCATTTCTTATCCTGTTTATTCCCGGTTCTTCGGGACCTAAAACAGGTATACCTAAATTTTGAGACAATACATTATATAACCATAACGAACCGTCTTTCAGTTTCTCGTAATCCTTGTGTTTTAATGTAATACGTATCAGCCTGTAAAAAGGAGGGTACTTAAAGTTGTGCCTCTCGTACAATTGCTCTTTATACATGCCTTCGTAATCATTCTCTGTTACCTGGCGGATAACATTATGCAGCGGATTATACGTTTGAATATATACTTTTCCCTGAATGTCTTTACGGCCTGCACGGCCCGCCACCTGAACCATCATCTGATAAGCACGTTCAAAGGCACGGAAATCGGGTTGATACAGCATGTTATCAGCATTAAGAATACCCACCATGCCTACATTGTCAAAATGGAGTCCTTTTGCCAGCATCTGTGTGCCTACAAGTATATCAATTTCCCTGTTTTTAAATGCATCGATTATTTTCTCATAACCATGTTTACCACGTGTGGTGTCCTGGTCCATTCGCCATGAATTCTTATCAGGGAAAAGCGATTTAAGTTCCAGTTCTATCTGTTCGGTCCCGAAGCCCTTAGTGTTAAGATCGGTAGAGTGACACTTATGGCAATGGGTTGGGTTAGCTATATTGTAACCGCAGTAATGACACCGAAGCGAGTTCTTATATTTATAATACGTAAGGCTTACATCGCACTGAGGACACTGCGGAACATGCCCACATGTCATACATTCAACCCAGGGCGAAAAGCCGCGGCGGTTTTGAAACAGTATAACCTGTTTGCCTTCCGATAAATTTTCTGCAATCGCATCGATCATCTCGTCACTAAAATGACCGGTCATGCGTTTGCGTTTGTATTTATCTTTAAGGTCTATCAGTATAATTTCGGGTGGTGTTACATTCCCAAAACGTTCCCGTAGCGACACATACCCATATTTACCATGGGTGGCATTGTAGTAGGTTTCAATTCCCGGGGTGGCAGATCCTAATAATACTTTTGCTTTATGGGTATTCGCCAGAACAATAGCGGCATCACGCGCATGGTAGCGTGGTGCAGGGTCCTGTTGTTTAAAGGTCTGCTCGTGTTCTTCGTCTATTATAATAAGGCCAAGATCCTGAAAAGGTAAAAACAGGGCAGAACGAGCGCCTATTACAACCTTTGCTTTTTCTGAACCTGCCAGTACGTGCTGCCAGGTTTCTATGCGTTCGTTATTGGAATACTTAGAATGGAATACCGCTACATCATTTCCGAAATAGGCAGTAAGCCTTACTACCAGCTGAGTGGTAAGTGCAATCTCGGGTAATAAGTATAATACCTGTTTCCCTGTCGCTATATATTCTTCAATTAACTTTATATAGATCTCAGTTTTACCGCTGGAAGTAATGCCGTGAAGCAATGTCACCTCTTTCTGGGTAAAGCTTGTTTTTATTTCTTCAAAGGCCTGTAGCTGTTTCGGACTCAGTCCAAATCCTGCGGAATCTGACCCTTCAAACTGAATGCGGTCTTCTTTAATATAATATTCCTCGAAGATATCTTTATCGATCAGCGATTTTATAACGGCTGCTGTGGCACCGGCCTCCATTAGTTTTTTTACGGTGACAGGTTTTTTATCAGTCGCCTGAAGCTGGAAAAATAACATCACAGCCTCACGCTGCTTTTGAGCGCGGGAGAGTACTTCCATCAATCCGCTTAGCTGTTCCTGCTGCGTAAACTCTGCCTGGAGGCGTATGTAACGAGTGGTTTTAGGCTTGTATTTTTCGTTTACTTCTTCCTGTAATGATATCGCATTTTTAGCAATAAGTTTATTGATAACCGGAAGTATTGTTTTTTTGTTCAGTATTGAAATTACTTCCTGAACTTTAAGTGCCGACTGTCTTTGTAACGCCTCATAAATAAGGTACTCATCATCAGAAAGGATTTCGTCTTGCGCATCAAAGCCGGGGCGGGAGGAAATAATCGTTTCGCTTTCCAGTAAAAATCCGCTTGGCATGGCCGATTTATACACCTCGCCAATATTGCACATATAGTAGCCGGCGATCCACTGCCAATGGTCAAGCTGAGCCTGGGTCACCAACGGAAAGTCATCTAATATCTGGTGAATGTCTTTTGCTTCGTAAAGCTGCGGTGGTGTCTGGTGTTTGCTGAGTACCAGTCCTGTGTATATTTTGTTACGACCAAAAGGAACTGCAACACGCATACCTGTTTGTAAAAAGGCAAATTCTGCCTCGTTAACAGCATAAGTAAAAGGTTTCGGCAGGGCTAATGGCAATACAACTTCTATGAAAAAAGGCATATACAGGATTTGAAATACAAATATAATGCATATAGTTTACAGTTCACAGTAGACAGTTCACAGTTTTAGCTCGCGGTTGTTGGTTGTCGGTAGGAGTGGAGTTCCCCTCTTGAGAGGAGTTAGGGGGCTGTTTGAAATTCTTACTTATGGATAATCCAAACCCCAGCCCTCTCCAAAGGATAGGGTTTGCGGTTGAGGCATAAAAAAACACCTCCCGTTATTGAGAGGTGTTTCGGTATATAGTTTGTTTGTTGTTCTTTTAGATTTTTAATCTGAAACTGTTATTTAACCCTGTGCCACGTTTGGCTACGGCCTAACATAGAGATACCAACGTATCCTCTAACGCTTAGTTTATCAGCGCCGTCAAGTTTAATGGTACAGCTGTATAGTTTACCTTTATTTGGATCAAGGATATCGCCATCAGTCCATTCTTTACCATCTTTTTTAAGCCCTTTAAGGATAACAAGTCCATCGATAGGCTTGTCTTTATCTGCGCCTTTGCATTTGGTGCATTTAGCATCTTTTTTGGCAGGGTTAAGAATCTCAACCACTTTACCATAAATTTTTCCGTTTTGCTCGTAAATCTCTACGATAGATTTAGGCTGACCTGTTTCGTCGTCAATGGTTTTCCATTTGCCTGTTACACTCTGCGCATTCGCAGAAAAAATGCCCGCCACGGCAACTAATAAAAATGTGAAAATTGCTTTTTTCATAAATAATGCTTTTAGGTTTGATTAAATATATAAATTTTTTCTCTTTAATTTATGAATAAGCGCATTTAATTCGAAACCGAGTAATAAAATAAAGCAGTTTATCCATATATATAGCATTAATACAAGTAGCGTGCCAATAGATCCGTAAAGCTGATTATACTTTGCAAACCTAACAACGTAAATACCAAATCCGTACGATGTTAAACCAAACAGTACTGTGCTTAAAATTGACCCGTAGCTAAAGAAAGCCGAAGCCTTTGTCTCTTTTGCGGCGAATTTGAACATAAGCGACGTTATGATAAGTACCATGGCTATAAGTACGGCATAGCGGCCTAATTTCAACAGGTACACATCATCGGTTAGGAAACCGCGGCTGGTTAGGCTATGAATGATAACCTCCAGTGTTACAATGGTTGCAACGGTAAATATAAGTACTGTTGTGAATACCAGCGAAAGCCCTATCGCCAAAGCATACTGCCGGAAATACGTGCGTTTTATTGTGATGTGCAAACTATTCTGGAAACCGCTCAGCAATGCGTTGATACCATTACTCATAAGGAGAATGGCCAAGAGGATACCAAAAGAAAGCAATCCGCCCTGGCTATTGCTCAGGATATCTTTCAGGATGCCTTCAATAGCACTGAACGTGTTTGGCGGAACGTTCTCCTCCACAAACTGCATAAAATCGTCCTGGAAACCCTCTAATGGGATAAACGGAATAAGGTTAAGCAGAAAAAGAGCAAAGGGAAAAAGAGACATAAAGAAACTGAATGCAATGGCTCCGGCACGGTACGACAAATCGCCTTTAATGATACCTGTAATGTACAGTTCCATAAGGTGATATAGGGTAAGCCCTTCCGAATACGGAAGCTTAATGCTTTTACCAAAACGCACCGCGTATTTTATAACAGGGATGCGCTCCAGTTTATGTTCCAGTTCTATAGACATTAAAATGCTTTTAGGCTAAGGTCCATGTTATAGATAGAATGCGTAAGCGCGCCCGACGAGATGTAATCTACACCGCACTCGGCATAATGGCGCATTGTCTCTTCGTTAATGCCGCCCGATGATTCCGTTTGGCAGTAGTCGCCAATAAGGGCAACAGCTTCGCGGGTTTGCTCGTAATCAAAATTATCAAGCAGTATGCGGTGAATACCCGGATTGGCAATTATTTCGCGAACCTCTTCCAGGTCACGGGCCTCAACGATTATCTTAAGGTCAAGGTTGTTGGCTTTAAGATATTCCTGCGTTTTTTGAATAGCAGGGGTAATGCCTCCTGCAAAGTCGATATGATTGTCTTTAAGCATAATCATATCGTATAATGCAAAACGGTGGTTTTCGCCGCCGCCAATCTTTACCGCCCATTTTTCAATAGCGCGTATTCCCGGAGTAGTCTTACGTGTGTCGAGTACTTTGGTGCCTGTGCCTTCCAGTAGTTTTACGTAGCTGGCAGTTTTGGTTGCAATAGCACTCATACGCTGCATGGCATTAAGTACCAGCCTTTCGGCTTTAAGGATGCTCTGCGAACTTCCCGAAACATGAAAAGCTACATCGCCATATTTAACGGGAGTACCATCTTGTATAAAAACTTCAATAGTAAGGTTTGGGTCAACATGGGCGAACACCTGTTGAGCGAAAGCAACACCTGCAAGTATGCCATTATCTTTTACAAGAAGCTTGGCGCGACCTGTTGCCGAAGTCGGTATGCAGGCCAGTGAACTGTAATCGCCTGCGCCTACATCTTCACGGATGGCATTCGCTATAATAAGTTGGAGTTCGTGCTGAAATTGGGTTTCAGATATCATTGCAATTATTTAGATACGCTAAAATAAGGTTTTTTTTGGAAATGGGATTTTGGGAAAGTTAATGTTTGCGGGAGGTTTGAAAAATACTTATTTATAAAACTGTGCCAAGGGATTGAAAGTCTAAAATTCATAGAGAGATTGGCGAAAAAATGCTGAATTGTAACCGTCACTACCATGAGGTTCTCCTATATTTTTATAAAGTCAAAGAAGATACGGCTAATTGTTTGATAGCAGATGGTGTGTATCAAAATAATAACTAATTTCGATATTGTGTTATAAACATATTTCACTTTACCCCATGCCAAACCTCATACACGAAGACGACTTTAAACAAATAAAGAAATTCAGTCCCTGGAAAAGCATTTTGTTGAGCTGTGTTATTGCAATTGTTCAGGTTTCGTCATTTGTTATATTTTTGACAAGTACTGAGGCATTTTCAACTAATGAATATGCGATTTATTTTTATAGGGTATGGACAATTTTAAATCTTCTATTTCCTTTGTTATTAGCTTTTTTATGGTTTTCTTTAACAAAAAAATGGTTGTTCTTCCATTAAAAACATTATTTTTAGCGTTATCCTGTTTGGGAGTTACCTACACGCTTGGTCTTTATTTAAGTATGGCAATTTATTCATATTATAAGGATTATCCGGTAACAGAATATGATGTATACATGCCATTGGCCTGTGGTTTTTCATATTTTGTGATATTTAGTAGTATAGTTTTGCCTATCGCCCGATATAAAGCAGGAAAAAGCAAACTGTAAATTTGTTACGTGTTGTCTATCAGTTAATAATGAATATGTTTAAATCGTCGCTTGTTAAAAACAGGTAAAAATACTCTTACACAGGTTGTTGGTGCAGTCTACTTTAGCCGTACCAACCAATCAAGAGTATTATGAAAAAAATTATGTATTCCCTTTTTGTGCTCCTTGTCCTTTTTACAGGATGCAAAAAAGAAAATGAAGAGACTCCGCTCGAGTCAACACAGGATGTTACCCACAGGTATGTCAGGAAGAATGCCCATTCGCCTGAAGCTAAAAAAGACCTTGAAGCCCTTGATAAGGCTATCGGTATCATGAAATCTAAAGGATGTGACGATCCGTTAAGCTGGTACTACCAGGGTGCTATACACTGGATTCCGGACAGCATTGCCGGTAAAAACAAACTTTGTGATTCCTATCAAACTTCAAAAAACCTAAAAACCGCGTGGGATAATTGTACGCACTTAGGTAAGGGCGAAGGTATTCACTTTCTGGTATGGCACAGAATGTACATTTACCACTTCGAAAAAATTGTACGTAAGCTTTCGGGAGATAATGAATTCGCGCTTCCGTACTGGGGGTATACTAACGAGCAGGATTCTATTAACCAGCGAACTTTGCCATCGCCTTTCAGGGATAAAAAATCGAACCTTTACCAGTTTGCACGTGTTGACAGCCTTTTAAACGGACTGCCAATCAGCGGTGATGCTGTACGTGGGCTAGACCTAAGTAAACTTAACGAGTATACAACGTATGCGTTGTATAATAAAAACATCAATGAGGCACCACACGGACTTATGCACGATTACATCGGCTTTGGTAATGATACTTTAGGGAAGCTAAAATATAATGAGATATGGCAGCAAAAAACAGATGGTATGATGGCGGAAGTGCCTACCGCTGCTTTCGACCCTATCTTTTGGCTGCACCACTCTAATATCGACAGGATCTGGCAACAGTGGACGAATTCAGCAAACGGACAGCAGGTTCTTATAGACGAGCTTAAAAAAGCACCGTGGGATTATACTTTTTTCGACGAGAATGGCAAAAAAGTGACCTACACTATAGAGCAGGTTGTGGCTATGCTTTATAAAATGGATTATGATTTTGATGATACAAAAGTGCAGCCGAAAAATCTTCCCCAAAATCAGAGGGTTGTGTTTAGTACACAGAATTATGAAAAAGGGGATACGCTTTCTGTTTCTTCGCAAAAAGTAGGGCTTAATAAGGATACCAAAATTTCGCTAGCTAATACCAAAGGCAAGAATGTTAAGCTTCTTGGTGCTAAGAATAAAACAGGAGAGATGCTGATACTGGATATAACCGTGTCATTCACCAAAGCGCCAAAAGGAAACTTTGAAGTGTATTTAAATCTACCTTCTAATGTAAAAGCTACTCCCGAGAGCAAGCATTTTGCAGGACGCATGAATTTCTTTGGTGCCAACCATACGCATGCAGGACATAAAGCAGCGAAAAAAATGACAAAAGACTTTAGCTTCGATATTACTAATGAAGCTCTTGATACAGATGCAATGGGCAAACCGGTGTTTAATATCTCGATACTAAAATTCAACGGGTCTAAAGCTGATGATATTAAGATCGAAAAAATAGCTGTGCTTAAACAATAAGTTTTAGTTGTTGATTCTAACACATCCTGCCTGCGCTTCATCAGTCAGGATGTGTTTATTTATATACTATTATGAAACACCTTGTTTTAATCCTGTCCCTGTTTTTCCTTGCAGCCTGTAAAGCCGATGAGGAAACCTTGTTGGTAACATCAAAAGTAGATTGCATTGTGCCCGATCCGGTTGCACCTGAAATACACTTTATTAACGAAGATTCAATCACAGTAACAACGATAGTTCAGTTGAGGTAAATCTTAAAATAAATACTATTTTCGCTATATCAATAGCCGAATTTATGAACGACCTCTTAAATGAAAAAGATTTTTCTGCAAGCCAGTATAACCCCTGGCCTTTGTTCAGGCGGTTTTATCTTTTTGCAATAGCACAGATTGCCGTAGTTCAGTTATGTGTGTCGTTTATACTATCTGTTAGTGGAATCCTTATGTTTTTAGTGTACCTGCTTCTTCCGGCTGTAACCGTTGTATGGATGTTTACATCGAATACTAAAAACTTTCTGTTAGAGAGAAGAATTAAGATAATCGCTATCGTCTGGCTAATGTTATCCTTTACGATAACCAACCTTATTGTAAACATAGCCAAGATAGCCTTTCGGCCTACAATGTATGTGTTCTTAGATTTATGGCAACAGTTGTTAGTTAGTATACTGTTTTTTATAATACAGCTTGGTGTGTGCTTTTTGGTTGTATCTGTTGTGTCGGGAGTAGTGAAAAATAAGCTTCAGAATTAAAAAAAAATATTTCAATAGCACTTATGGAGGACCTGATAAAAGAAGAAGAGTTTTTAGTTAAAAAGGAATACTATCCGTGGAAGAGGTTAGCCTTTTTTTACTTTGTGGGTTTGCTAGAGGCGGTAGGTATCTATATATTTAGTCTTGGTTATTCTGAATTTCCAGAGATATTTGACCCTGTAATGAATATTTTTTTCTTACTGCTTTTATAATGCCATTTGTAATGATATTTAGTAGCAGAAAAATATGGCTATTGCCCAGACTAAAAATCGTGGTTTCTTTAGCACTTTTAATGATGGTGTACTTTTTTGCATTTGTATTGTTTCATCCTGTTTTTGGAAGCCAGTTGTTTTCAAGTATTTCTGAATACAGTAGTTTGACGTATTTCGTGTTATTCTTTTCAGTAGTGTATATTTAATAGTTACGCTAATAATATTATATGTCATATCACTACTAAATCGTCGTAATACTAAAAAGCTATCTGTTTCTTAGTTTATACCACAATCGTCTTCCCTTTAGAAGACATTCTTCCCTGTTCAAAATAAAAATTGATCTGTCCCAGGTTAAGTCCGTAACAGCCTACCTGGTTTACGAGTACTTCTTTGCCTTCGGTATTTTTCTCGATGTAGGGTTTGTTTAAGAAAGTATGGGTGTGCCCGCCAATAATAAGGTCTATGTTCTTAGTGTTGCGTGCCAGTGTAAGGTCGCATATTTTAGAAGGATCATTAGTGTATAAAAAGCCGAGGTGAGAAAGGCATATCACCAAATCGCATTTCTCATTATGGCGAAGGGTGCGTGCCATATCCTGTGCTACCGCAAGCGGATCGTTATAAACGGTTTCCAGGTAGTTTTTCTGTTCTACAAGTCCATGCAATTCTATTCCCAATCCAAATACGCCTATTTTAATGCCATCTTTTACAAAGATCTTGTAAGGCTTAACCAGTCCGTCGAGTATAGTATTCTTAAAATCGTAATTGGCTGAAACAAAATCGAAAGTTCCGTGAGGTAATTGCTTTTTGAAGCCCGCCAGTCCGTTATCGAAATCGTGGTTTCCTAAGGTGGCAAGGTCATACTGCATCATGCTCATTAGCTTAAACTCCAGTTCACCACCGTAATAATTAAAGTAGGGTGTACCCTGAAAGATATCCCCGGCATCCAGTAATAAAGTGTTAGGGTTCTGCTTGCGAAGTTCCTGTATTAATGTTGCCCTTCGTGCAGCCCCGCCCATATTAGGGTATTTAGGGTCGTCCACAGGAAAAGGGTCTATATGGCTGTGCACGTCGTTAGTATGCAGAATAGTTATTTTCTTTACCGTAGGTTCTGCAAAGCTGCTAAGTGACAGTCCGCCTAATACCAATGCCGATCCTGCAGCTGTTTTTTGTATAAAATCCCTTCTTTTCATATTATTCTGTTATAACGTGCTGAGTGGTTATTACCGGAAGTGTATCGGTTGCTTTAAAATAATCAATATATAAGTCGCGCAACTTGTAGTCAAGGTCATATACGCCTTCATTGGTAGCAAAAAATGTCATGTTGTCGCCGCCACCAATAAGGTAATCTATAGTGCTTATATAATAGGTATGGTCGTTTTCAACAGGTTTGCCCATAACGGTAATAGTTTTTACCATTCCGTTAGCATCAAGGGTTATGGTAATTCCGGCAATTGGATGCGGCTTTTTACCCTGGGCTATGTAATTGGCCATTTCGCGTATCTGAGTTCCTTTAAGCGCCACGACTTTCAGGCTGTTTTCAAATGGCATAACTTCAAAGGCAGTCCGTGTGGTAACCGGCCCTTTTGGGATTATAGATCGTATCCCGCCGTGGTTAAGCAGGCAGGCATCTACGTGAAGTTTGTTACTTAAAATAAAGCGTTTGTCAGTTATATCCAAAGTTGCGTTAGCAAGAAGGTTGCCTATAGTGGTATCCCACTTACCTTTGCTTTTATCGAAGGTTTCGGGAGCGTAGGAAATTACGGACTCCAGGTCTTTGTCAATTGAATCACGATAAGGGGCAATGTAATTTTCTAAAGCTGCTGTATGTAGTAGCGATGCGTCGATGGTTGTTTTTCTGGCTTCAATTTTGTTGTTATAAAATCCTGTTGTACCACACGCACTAAATTGAAGTATTGTTAAAAATAAAACAAACCGCCAGACGCTTGTGTTATACTTTTTTATTATTATCATTGCGAAGACCTTTATTTGAATTATTTTTGTAATCGACAAGTAAAAATACTATGTTTTTGAAGTTTATTAAAGATTTTGGCCTTAAAAAGATTATTAAGAAAAGTTTACCGGGATATAAACCGGTTGCTCAACCTGATGTCGTGGCAACTGTTGGTATCCTTATAGATGAGAGCTACTTTTTTGATAAAGAGCTGCTTATTAAAGATTTTGAGGCTAACGGAATTAAAAGGGAAAACATACAAACCCTTAGCTTTAAAGAAAAGATCAAATCTAAAGAGATAGTAGATTGCTGTCATTACACACGAAAAGATATATCGGCATCGGGTGAATTTACAAAAGAAGATGTAGCGGCCTTTATCAATACGCCATTTGATATGCTTATTAGCTACTATGACGTAGAAAAAGCACCGCTATTACTGGCTACGCTAAAATCTAAAGCAAAGTTTAAAGTTGGTTTTTCGAGCATAGATAACCGCTTTAATAGTTTTATGATAAGCAGCCAGGCAGAAAAGTATACTGAGTTTGCCTCAGAATTATTCAAGTATTTAAAAATCCTAAATAAAATTTAACATGCAGTCATTAACAGGTACGGGCGTTGCGCTCATTACCCCCTTTAAAAAAGACTTTTCGGTAGACGTTGAGGCGCTGGAAAGAATTGTAAAATACCAGATAGACGGCGGTATAGACTATCTTGTAGTATTAGGTACTACAGCAGAAGCCGCTACACTTACAAAGGATGAAAAGGAACTTGTTATAAAGACCGTGTTAAAGGCAAATGCAGGTAAGCTGCCGGTAGTACTTGGTGTTGGAGGCAACAATACAGCTGAGGTTGTAGAAGAGCTTAAAACACGCGATTTGTCTGCTTTTACAGCAATACTATCAGTATCGCCATATTACAATAAACCAACCCAGGAAGGAATTTACCAGCAT
Source organism: Flavobacterium psychrophilum (assembly GCA_001708385.1). NCBI lineage: Bacteria > Pseudomonadati > Bacteroidota > Flavobacteriia > Flavobacteriales > Flavobacteriaceae > Flavobacterium > Flavobacterium psychrophilum. Next base: position 3,794,115 of record CP012388.1, read on the forward strand.
TTTAAAGCGGTATCTGAAGCTTCTCCGGTTCCTGTAATTCTGTATAATGTACCGGGACGTACGGCAAGCAATATGCTTCCGGCAACGGTTATCCGCCTTGCTAACGATTTTACTAATGTTGTAGCTATTAAAGAAGCAGCAGGAGATATCGTTCAGGCTATGAAACTTATCCAGGGTACGCCTAAAGGATTTTTGGTAATATCAGGTGATGATATGGTTACGCTTCCAATGATACTTGCAGGCGGTGCGGGTGTAATCTCTGTAATAGGAGAGGGCTTCCCGAAAGAGTTTTCAGAAATGGTTCGCCTAGGTCTTGCTAAAAGGACAGACGAAGCTTACGAGCTTCATTACAAACTGGCAGATTCAATTGATATGATATTTGAGCAGGGTAACCCGGCAGGTATCAAATCGGTATTCAAACACTTAGGTCTTTGTGAAGATACAGTAAGACTTCCGTTAGTAACCGTTAACGAAGATTTATCAGGCAGATTGGGTGATTTTGTAAAAAAAATCAGTTAATTTGTATAGATAACGTTTAAAATAGTACACTATGCTATCGGATACAATGCAAAAAGCGCTTAACGAACAGATCAGGATGGAATCAGAGTCTTCTCAGATTTACCTTGCGATGGCTTCGTGGGCAGAAATAAAAGGATTTGAAGGTATTGCTGCATTTATGTTTAAGCAGTCTGACGAAGAAAGACAGCATATGCTGAAACTTTTAAAATATGTAAACCAACGTGGCGGTGAGGCTGTAATTTCAGCTTTAGATGAACCAAGGCTTGATTATACTTCATTCAGGACACTTTTCCGCCAGCTTTATGAGCATGAGGTAAAAGTATCGGCAAGTATTAATGAACTTGTAGATATTGCACTTACAGGAAAAGATTATGCTACGCATAATTTCCTGCAATGGTATGTTTCTGAACAAATTGAAGAAGAAGCTACCGCGAAAGTGATTCTTGATAAGATAGACCTTATCGGAGATGATAAAGGTGGTCTTTATATGTTTGATAATGATATGAAGAATTTTACTGCAAACGGACATAATATCGTGCAATAAATTCGACAGAAATAAGTTTTAAGGAAGATGTCTTTTAAAGGCATCTTTTTTTATGGCAAAGAGGCTGTAAAAAAAAGATTTTGTATTCTCTAATTATTAACTAAATTTGCAGTTGCTTAAAATAGCGGCTGCCGGGCAGCGTAACAACAGATATGGTAAGATACTTATATATACTTTTTATTGCTTTATTGCTTACATCGTGCAGTGAATACCAACAGGCACTGAAAAAAGACGATATTAAACTTAAATATGAAGTTGCTGAAAAGCTTTATGAAAAAGGCAAATATGGCAAAGCTATCAGGCTTTTTGAGCAGATAGCACCATCATACAGAGGTAAGCCACAGGCAGAAAAAATGTTTTATATGTATGCGCAGTCATTGTTCAAAAACAAACAGTACTATACTGCAGGCTACCAGTTTGATAGTTTTACAGCAGGTTACCCAAGGAGTGAAAAATCAGAAGAAGCACAGTTTTTAGGAGCTAAAAGTTACTATATGCTTTCTCCTCGTTATTCGCTTGACCAGGTAGATACATATAAAGCACTTGATAAACTTCAGTTGTTTATTGATAACTATCCTAACTCACAGTATATGGCAGAAGCCAATACGCTTGTAAAGGAGCTTAGGGAAAAACTGGAGAAAAAAGCATTTGAAATTGCAAAGCAATACAACCTGATCTCTGAATATAACGGAGACCATAATGCAGCTATAAAATCACTTGATAACTTTATGCTGGATTTTCCGGGTACAAAATACAAAGAAGACGCTTTATTCTATAAATTTGACTCTTCTTACAAGCTTGCTATAAACAGCGTACCGGCAAGAATGCAGGAACGTTTAAATGTTGCAAAAACAAACTATAATGCGCTGGTTAAGTTCAACGCAGAATCTAAATACAAAGACCAGGCAGATAAAATGCTTGCGAGGATAGATACTGAATTACAAAAATTTTCTAAATAAACTAGTCATGGATTTAAAGAAAACAACTGCTCCGGTTAACACCATTACCTACAACAAGAATGTGATAGAAGAGCCAACAGGTAATGTATACGAAGCAATTACTATTATCGCCAGGCGTGCAAACCAGATCAATACTGAAATTAAAAAAGAATTGATTGAGAAACTTGAGGAGTTTGCTACTTATAACGATAGCCTTGAGGAAATTTTTGAAAACAAAGAACAAATTGAAGTTTCTAAATTCTATGAGAAACTACCTAAGCCTCACGCTTTAGCAGTGCAGGAATGGTTAGATGATAAGATTTCTTATAGAAAAGAAAATAAATAATTACTAGGGATGTCTGTTTTAAGCGGTAAGAAAATTTTACTCGGCGTTTCCGGGGGGATAGCCGCATACAAAACAGCTTCGCTGGTTAGACTTTTTATTAAAGCAGGTGCACATGTACAGGTTATAATGACACCTGCTTCTAAAGATTTTGTTACTCCTCTTACTTTATCTACGCTTTCTAAGAACCCGGTTCATTCTTCTTTCTTTAATGATGAAGATGAAAATGCGGTTTGGAACAACCACGTAGACTTAGCCCTTTGGGCAGATCTTTTTGTAATTGCACCGGCCACGGCTAATACGTTATCTAAAATGGTTTCGGGCAATTCAGACAATCTTTTACTTGCAGCTTATCTATCAGCCAAATGTCCGGTTTATTTTGCTCCGGCGATGGATCTCGATATGTACAAGCACCCATCTACTTTATCCAGTTTTAAAGCCTTACAGTCTTACGGGAATACAATTATTCCTGCCGAGAGCGGTGAGCTTGCCAGTGGACTTTCCGGTGAGGGAAGGATGGCGGAACCGGAAAATATCATAGCATTTATTGAGGCTGATTTAGAAAGTAAATTACCCCTTCGTGGAAAAAAAATACTAGTTACAGCCGGACCCACATACGAACCTATAGACCCTGTGCGTTTTATAGGAAACCATTCGTCAGGTAAAATGGGCTTTGATATTGCCAAAGCAGCCGCTGATGAAGGCGCTGAAGTAATTTTAGTAAGTGGTCCGACGCATTTAAAGCTGAATCATCCGTTAGTAAAAGTGGTAAGCGTAACTTCCTCGGAAGAAATGTACCATGCATGCCATGAGTATTTTGGGGATGTAGATGCTGCTGTTGCCGCTGCTGCTGTTGCAGATTACAGGCCTAAAGATGTGGCGACGCAAAAGATTAAAAAAAATGAGAGTACACTTTCTTTAGAGCTTGAAAAAACAAAAGATATACTATCTTCTCTGGGAGCGATTAAGAAGGACCAGTTTCTTGTTGGATTTGCCCTGGAGACAGAAAATGAAATTGAGAACGCGAAGCTGAAAATAAAGAAAAAAAACTTAGATTTGATTGTTTTAAACTCGCTGAATGATGAAGGTGCCGGTTTTGGCAAGCCTACAAACAAGGTTACTTTTATTGATAAAGATTTTAACCTTGAACCGTTGGAACTTAAAACAAAAGAAGAAGTTGCACAAGATATTATAAACAAAATAAAATCCCGTTACAATGTATAAATGGTTAGGGCTGTTGCTGGTAATGATTACCTTTTCTGCAAGTGGGCAGGAACTTAATTGTAATGTAAAAATTAGTTTTGAGCGTATTACCGACGCTAATCCGCAGATATTTAAAACACTTGAAAGGTCTTTAAGTGATTTTGTAAACAATACCCGCTGGAGCACAAGGAATTTTGAGAGGAATGAAAAAATAGACTGTTCAATGTTTATTAATGTTTCTGCTTATAGTAATAACTCATTTACGGCTACATTTCAGGTACAGTCATCAAGGCCGGTTTATGGCTCTACTTATGCATCGCCTGTATTTAACTTTAACGATAAAGATTTTAACTTTAGGTATAATGAGGGTGAAAACCTGTATTATAACCCTAATAGTTTTGATTCTAACCTTGTTGCCACAGTAGCGTATTACGCCAATATTATTATTGGTATGGATGCCGACTCTTTTGAGAAATTAAGCGGTACAGAGTATTACCAAAATGCACAAAATGTCGCAAGCCTTGGTGCAAGTAGTGGTTACAAAGGATGGAGCCAGCAGGACGGTAACCAGAACAGGTATTTTCTTATTACAGATTTGCTTTCAAATACCTATACGCCATTTAGGGATGCCTTGTATGAATATCACCTGATAGGGCTTGATGCTATGTCTCAGGATCAGAAAGTGGGTAAAGAGAAAGTAATGGCTTCATTAAAAACGTTATCCAAGGTGCAGAGCGTGCGTCCTAATGCTTTTTTGACTAGGATATTTTTTGACGCAAAGTCAGATGAAATTGTAGCTATGTTTTCGGGTGGCCCGACTGTAAATACGGCAGAGCTTTTAGAGATGCTTAACAGGGTTTCTCCGCTTAACTCCGCAAAATGGAATAGAATTAAATAAAACTTTTATACAATATCTTTAACCTGTAGTGCTATGTGCTACAGGTTTTTTATTTTAAAGAGGTTTAATACTATTTAATTTGCCTTTTAGGTCTTTTTAAAAATTTCCTTAACCTTATTATTTCCTGCTAAATAGTATATTTGTATTGTATTAGGTAACTTATGCTACAAACACTACACATAAAAAACTTTGCTCTTATAGAGCACTTACATATCGATTTTTCAGACAGGCTATCTACCATAACGGGAGAAACAGGTGCCGGTAAATCTATTTTACTGGGTGCGCTTGGATTAGTAGTTGGTAATCGTGCCGATCTTACGTCGCTTAAAGATAAGGAGCAGAAATGTGTTGTTGAAGCACATTTTAATATTGCCGATTATCACCTCCAGGATTTTTTTGCTGAAAATGACCTGGACTATGAAGATGTAACTATTATCAGGAGGGAAATCTTGCCTTCGGGTAAATCGCGTGCTTTTGTAAACGACAGCCCAGTGAATTTACAGGAACTTCAGCAGCTGGGCACTTATCTTATAGATATTCATTCGCAGCAGCAAACCCGCGAACTTTCTGATGAGCAATACCAGATACAAATACTTGACGCTGTAGCCGGAAACAGGCAAGAAGTTGTGAATTATAAGAAGCAGCTATCGGGTTACAAAGGCATTGTATCACAGCTAAAAAAAATACAGGAACAGAAAGATACTCTTGCCAAAGAGCAGGATTACAATGCTTTTCTTTTACAGGAATTGCTATCGGCCAATTTGGTAGCCGGCGAGCAGGAAGAATTGGAAGGGGAACTTGAGAAACTTAGCAATGTTGAATTTATAAAGGAGTCTATCGGCAAAGCATTAGCTGTTGCTAACGAAGAGCAGATTGGTGTAATTCAGAATCTGAAGGAAATTAAAGCCTCTCTGCAAAAAATAAGCGGAATTTCTGCTGAATATGCAGGTTTCTCTGAAAGGGTGTCAAGCCTGCTTATAGAGTTTGATGATGTTACTGATGAACTTTCGGCAACCTTTGACAAGCTTAGCAACGATCCTGAAAGACTGGAGCTGATCAACCAGAAATTACAGCTTATTTATACGCTTCAGAAAAAACACCAAGTTAGCACTGTAGAAGAGCTTATCGCTATTCAGGAAGCTTTAGACAATAAAGTTTTAATGGCCGATGAGCTTGACGGTACTATAGAAAAATTAACTGCTGACGCCGAAAAGGCTAAAAATGAGATTGATGCAACGGCATTAAAAATTCATGATAAAAGAGCCAAAGCAATACCTGTTCTTACTGAAAAGATCACGATAATACTGGCGCAGTTAGGTATGCCTAATGCCAGGTTTAAATTTGAAATTACGCTTAGCGACAGCTATCATAATAATGGTAAAGACGATATGAGCCTGTTATTCTCTGCTAATAAGGGTACCGACTTTGGGTTGCTTAAAAAAGTAGCTTCAGGAGGGGAGATGTCGCGTATTATGCTGGCTGTAAAAGCAGTATTAGCAGAATATTCTAAACTACCTACAATTATATTTGACGAAATTGACACTGGGGTTTCCGGAGAGATAGCCCACAAAATGGGTGATATAATGAAAGTAATGAGCCGTGGTATGCAGGTTTGGGCTATTACCCACTTACCACAAATAGCAGCCAAAGGCGACCAGCATTATAAAGTACTTAAATTTACCCAGGGTGAAACTACGGTTTCTGAACTTAGGAAACTTTCTCACGAAGAAAGAGTTAGGGAAGTTGCCGAGATGCTTTCAGGCAAAGACATCTCAGAGTCTGCACTTAAGCATGCGGAGGCGCTTCTCAATTAAAAAATAGTATATTTGCCGCTAAATAAAACAAACACACTTATACAGTAATTCCATTATTTGATTATGATTATAGAACCAAGAATGAGAGGATTCATTTGCCTGACAGCCCACCCGGACGGAGCAGCGCAAAATGTAAAGCAACAAATAGAGTACGTTACATCTAAAGGAGCTATTAACGGTGCAAAAAAAGTACTGGTTATTGGTGCTTCTACCGGATTTGGACTTTCATCAAGAATAACAAGCGCTTTTGGAAGCAATGCTTCTACAATTGGGGTGTTTTTTGAAAAACCGCCTACGGAAGGTAAAACAGCTTCTCCGGGATGGTATAATTCTGCGGCTTTTGAAAAAGAAGCTCATGCAGCAGGACTTTATGCAAAAAGCGTTAATGGAGATGCTTTTTCTAAAGAAGTTAAAGAACAGGTAATAAACCTTATCAAAGAAGATCTTGGTCAGATTGACTTAATTATATACAGCCTTGCTTCTCCGGTGCGTATGCATCCTGAAACCGGTGTGCTGCACCGTTCTACACTAAAACCAATAGGTCAGACATTTTCTAACAAAACAGTAGATTTCCATACAGGAAAAGTATCTGAGGTATCTATTGCTCCGGCTGTAGAAGAAGATATTGAAAACACTGTTACCGTGATGGGCGGTGAAGACTGGGCAATGTGGATTGATGCTTTAAAAGATGCAGGAGTACTTGCAGAAGGGGCACTTACAGTTGCTTACTCTTATATAGGCCCATCATTAACTGAGGCTGTTTACAGAAAAGGTACTATTGGCCGTGCTAAAGATCATTTGGAGGCTACTGCTTTTGAAATTTCAGACAAGTTAAAAGATATTAATGGTAAAGCTTATGTTTCTGTAAACAAAGCATTAGTTACTCAGGCAAGTTCTGCTATACCGGTCATTCCTCTTTACATATCATTATTGTATAAAATAATGAAAGAAATGAATATCCATGAAGGTACTATCGAACAGATTCAGCGTCTGTACGCAGATAGGCTATATAGTGGAAATGAAGTGCCTTTAGATGAAAAAGGAAGGATAAGAATTGATGACTGGGAAATGCGCGAGGATGTTCAGGCTAAGGTAGCTGAACTATGGAAAGATGCAGATACGGATAACCTTTCTGAAATTGGAGATCTTGAAGGATACAGAAAAGATTTTTATAATTTATTTGGATTTGATTACCCTGGCGTAGACTATAAGGCAGAGAGTAACGAAATGGTTAACATTGAAAGTATAAAAGAGTAATCATCATAATTTATAGTTTTATAACATTAACAAAAAGCCCCTACAAGGGGCTTTTTGTTGTTAGATTTTTAATAATACCTTAAAACGGGATTTTATTAAAAAATTATTTATTCTCTAAATTGGCTTCACAAAATAAAAGTTTTTGTTCGATAGAAGCTGAAAAGATATAACAAATCAAAATTCTATATAAAAATGGTACTATTTAAAAGGGTGTTTTATAGCACTTATTTTAAATTTTATATTTTTATTAACTTTTAAATTATTAAGGATATATGAAAAAAATTACTTTACTAATTACTATGATGTTATTTTTCGTCACCGGAAGTTTCGCACAGGCTTCGCTCTATACCTTTGCGCAATCTGCCGGAACTTTTGTTCCTATTACAGGAGGAACACTTGTAACTTCTGCGACAGACTATACCCCTGTAATTGATGATTTCAGATCGACACTTTTAACATTTCCTACCCCCTTTGAATTTGGCGGTGTAAGCTATACAAATTTTTCAGTAACCAGTAATGGTCAGTTAGGCCTTGGTACTACTTTGGCATCAGCGGGAAATTACAGGGTTTTAAGTTCTAACACTGGTGGGAATGTTTTTTTTGCGCCTTTCTCTGTCGATCTTACTGCCGGTGCAAGCGGGCTTGCTGAGATCAGGTTTGAGCAGGTAGGTAACGAAATAGTTGTACAATGGCTTAATTTTAGGCGATATGATACATCAGAATCATTTAGCTTTCAGGTGAGATTAAACACAGTAACAAAAGAAATTAAATTTGTGTATGATGGCACGCCTCCTTTTAGTGCAGAGACTTCTGATTATCCGCAGATCGGTATAAAAACGAGTAACAACGCCGGTAATGCTATTGCACTTACGGTAGCTGCAGGTGGTTCATGGAATACGCCAACCGTTGTAAATACTACGGTAACCAATGGAAGTGTTGCGACATTAACAGATGCAACAGGTTTTACAAGTGGATTAACATACACATTTACTCCGCCCACAGGTTGTCCTCCGATTTTATCAGGTGGTGCTGCCAGCCCGGAAGCATTGTCGGCATGTTTAGGAAATGCTCCTGCGGCAATCAGCGTTTCGGGTAATGCTTATATTTATTCGGGAATTGCATACCAATGGCAACAATCAGCAATAACAACACCTGCAACATGGGTAAATGCTGTTGGGGGTGCAGGGGCTAACAGCCTATCTTACGTGCCACCTGTGTTTAACGGTACGGCGATACAATATAGATTAAAAATGACATGTGGAAATACAGAAGTATTTTCAACTCCTACAGTAGTAAGTACCCAATTAGCTCCAACTACGGCCGCATCGGCACTTACTTCATCCAATATATTTAATTACGGTTTTAGTACTTCATGGACTAATGGCAACGGAAATAGAAGGGTAGTTATAATAAGTCCAAATTCAATTACAGATCCGGCTGAAAGTGGACCTGCTTTTGAAGTAAACAATGTTTATGCCGGTTCAGGTCAGCAAATTGTATATGACGGAACAGGAAGTAGTGTTACCATTACAGGTTTAACCTGTGGTACCGCTTACAATGTTAAAGTATATGAATATTTTCGTTGTGGTAGTACAAGTCCGTACAATAATCTGTACGCACCTGCGGGTACTACAAATGCTATTACTGTATCTACAGCTAGTATAGTAACCGCTCCACTACCCGTAGCAAATAATTTTACAGGATTTACAGGTACAAATTTAGGTACAGCAGTACCGGGATGGTATGAGTCGGCTGTATCTACACCTAATGGAAGTACTCCCGTACTTGCAGCCCCAGTTACTTTAAATTCTGCATGGACTGGCAGCGTTGCTTTTGCTAATACAGTTTCTGCCAAGATAAACCTCTTTGCCAGCAATAAGAACGAATGGATTATTAGTCCTAAGATAAATATAACGGCTGCATCGGGAATAAAGTTTAAAGCGGCCATTACAGCGGCTAACGGATCTGGTGCGCATGCAACTAAAATGGATGGTACTGATGATAAGGTTTATGTAATGATTTCTACAGATGGATGTGGGAGAACCTGGACGCCCCTGCATATATTTAGTGCAGCAAACACGACAACACTTACAAATGTATTACAGGATTTTACAGTCGCCATTCCTGAAACCTACGCGGGCCAAACAGTGCAAATTGCATTTGTTGCGACAGACGGTACTGTTGACAATGATAATAACTATGATTTCCATATAGCAAACGTATTTATAGATGTAACGCCTCAGTGTGATACCCCTTCAGTTACTGCTGCAACAAATGTTACTAAAAATTCAGCAACTATAAACTGGACAGAACCTGCTACAGGGACACCTACAGGATATGAATATATAGTTTCTACAACTGATACTTTGCCTACAGGTGTAGGTACTCCAGTTACAGGAACTATTACCAGTGCTAGTATTACTGCCCTGGCAAATGCTACGACATATTATGTTTTTGTGAGAACAGTATGTAATACTGATTTTAGTGACTGGTCTGTGGTAGGAACATTTGAAACTTTCTGCGATTATCAAGATCTTGCAGGAACAACTCCGGGCGAAAGATGTGGCGCAGGTACAGTAGATTTATCGGCGAATTCGCCGGGAGCTCTTTATTGGTTTACAGCTCAAACCGGCGGGGATTTTCTAGGTACAGGTACTACACTTACAACGCCCATTATACAGGAGACAACTAATTTTTATGTGAGTAGTACTTCTCCGGTTACAGGGAAGAATTTCGCTGTAGGTGAAGGTTTAGCTACATCTAATACAAATGGAAATCCTTTTTATTCTAACTGGAGTAATATGCATACACAGCACCTAATATCTGCACAGGAGTTGATTGCAGCGGGTATTACAGCCGGACCTATCAATTCAATTGCTCTTGATATAACATCGGCAGGTACGCTGCCTATGATAGATCTATCAATTAAGATAGGTGCAAGTACAGCGACTTCAATGACTGAATTTACAGATAATACAGGTTTCGCGAATGCGTACGCCAGTGCGTCGTATATGCCTACGGTTGGCGTAAATACATTTACTTTTTCGACACCGTTTACATGGGACGGAACATCAAATATTGTAGTAGAGTTTTGTCATGGTAATCCTTCATCAGAATCTACCATGAGCAGGACAATTAAGATGGATCCTACAAGCTTTGTATCAACGGTAAAAGCTCACGTGGCTGATAATACAGCTGCTTCAGTTGTATGTGGAAACACATCAACTAGTCTGGCATCGCTTTCTTCAAGGCCGAAATTTATATTTAATGCAACCGGTGTATGTCTTTCACCACGCGTAGCTGTCGCTGCTGTTGTAAACACTCCACCTGCATTTACGCTTAGTGCAGATCCTGTAACTATTTGTGTAGGCGAGTCTACAGCACCTGTTACAGTCACAACAGGTGCTGCTGATTATACTGATTTCGTATGGACACCAAATACAGGTGTAAGCGGATCGGCTGATGCAGGATGGATATTTAACCCTTCCGTAACTACGACATATACTTTTCAGGCGTCTTCAGCTACTTGTAATGCTGTCCCGGTGTCAGTCGTTGTTAACGTAAGCGACTTACCTACAGCAATAACGTTAGCAGATGCAAGTTACTGTTCAGGTTCAGTTTCAGCTTCTGTAGGATTGACTCCTTTTGGAGGAACAAATACAACTGTTCTGCTTACAGAGAACTTTAACGCTGCTACTAATAACTGGACAACCGTAAATAATTCTATAGGCGGTACACCTGCAAATGCTGCATGGACATTACAGCCAAACGGGCATGTTTATTCAGGTAATGTTTTCCGTAGTAATGATAATTCTCAATTTTATATATCTAATAGTGATAAACAAGATGGTGGTGATACAGAAACAATCTTAACTTCGCCGGCATTCAGCACCGTTAATTATCAAGCGGTAACGGTTTCATTTTATCATGTTTTTTATGATCCATCTAGCGAAAGTGTCGGATCTGTTGAATTCTCGTCTAACGGGACAGATTGGGTAGAATCCAACGCCTTTACGGGATCGACAGGTAGTTTTACGTCATTTGCTTTAGGAACTGCTATTGTACCTGCAAATTTAATGAACGAGCCTGTTGTTTATGTCCGATTTAGATATGTAGCACCATATACTTATCAATGGGCTATAGATAATGTAACTATATCAGGTCAGAAAAGTTATGGTTACACATGGTCTCCTGCTACAGGGTTGTATACAGATGCTGCGGCTACAACACCGTATGTGGCAGGTACAGCAGCTGCAAAAGTATATGCTAAGCCTATAGTAGAAACAGAATATACTATTACTGCTACTAATCCTGCCGGATGTATAAGCACTGCTACCGCTACGGTTTCACCAACTAGTACAGCTGCACCAACGGTACAGGCTCCTGTACAAACGGTTTGTGACGCTGCTACGGTTGCTAATCTCGTTGCTACAGGTATAGGTATTAAATGGTATACGGAAGCAACTGGAGGCTTTTCTTTATCGCCATCAACATTGCTTACCAACGGTGCGGTTTATTACGGCACACAAACGGTAGAAGGGTGTGAAAGTTCAGAGAGGGTTGCTTTAACTGCGAATATCGTTGTGGCTTCCGCGCCTGTCGTAACAGCTCCAACACAGGCCATATGTACTTCGGGTACGGTTGCTGATTTGGAAGCTGAAGGTACTGGTATTAAATGGTATGCTGCCGCTACAGGCGGAACTGCTCTGGCTGAAGATATAGTTCTGGTAGATGGCACTATCTACTACGCGTCACAAACTTTAGATACATGTGAAAGTTTAACAAGGACAGCGCTTACAGTTAGCATAACGTTAAACAGCGCTCCGACAGTGGATGCTCCGTCTCAAATATTTTGTAATGAAGGTACTATAGCCGACTTGGTTGTTACGGGGACGCAAGTTCAATGGTATACAACTGAAACAGGGGGAACTGCGCTTGCAGAAGATGCAGCCCTTATTAACGGAACTACCTATTATGCTTCACAAACTATCAACGGATGCGAAAGTGTTACCAGAACTCCTAAAAGTGTAGTGTTTAATACTGTTACAGCTCCAACAGGCGATGAAGAACAGGAATTTTGTGCTTCTGCTACACTTGCACAGCTTACTGCTACAGGTACAGGCGTAAAATGGTATAGTGATGCTACAGCAACAACTGTTCTGGCACCGGATACAGCTCTTGTAAGCGGAACTACCTATTATGCTTCCCAAACAATAAATGATTGTGAGGGTGTTTCAAGATTAGGAGTACTTGTATTTATATATAATGTTGTTGCAGATGCTCCAGCAGACGTAGCCAGCTGTAATGAGTACGTTCTTCCTGAGCTGGAAAACGGAGGCTATTTTACACAACCAAATGGTGAAGGAACTGAAGTTGCTGCAGGTACTGTGGTTAGCGAGACTACAACATTCTACGTATATACTTCTGAAGGTAATAGTATCGTTTGTGATGATGAAAATTCATTTCAGGTTATTATAACATCTGTTCCGGCTCCCGGCGGAAATACTACGCAGACTATAAACGCTGCTACAGCTGATACTGCAACAATTGAGGATATTGAGATTATTCAGATTTTAGGTAGTACAGTAACATGGTATGCTTCTCAGGAAGATGCTGAATCAGGAACCGATCCGCTTCCGGCTGGCACGCTACTTGAAGAAGGCGTCACTTACTATGCAACACAAACGGTAGGCGAATGTACAAGTGCTGCAATATTAGCAGTAACGGTAGATATCGTTCTTGGTAGGGATAATTTTGATAGTAAAGCATTCACATATCATCCAAATCCGGTAACAGACATACTGAATATTTCTTACTCGTTTGAGATTACTTCGGTAACCGTTTACAATTTGTTAGGACAACAGGTTGTAAATAAAAAAACTAATGCTAATGAGGTTAAGATAGATATGTCGGGTCTTGCAGATGCTGCTTACATAGTAAATGTAGTCGCAGGCAACACGGCAAAAACAATTAAAGTCATTAAAAAGCAATAGTTGTATATAGCCCGTTAATAACCTTTCGGACTAAAATTAAAGCCACCATTTTTGGTGGCTTTTTTTATTATAAACAGTAACTTTGTTAAAAAATAAAACAAATGTTTTTTTCCCTTATAATACCTGTATTCAACAGGCCGGATGAAGTGCAGGAACTCCTGGAAAGCCTGACAGTTCAGACTTTTAAAGAAGATTATGAAATTGTAATTATTGAAGACGGGTCTTCTATACCATGCAAGGATGTGGTAGATGCATACAGCAGCAAATTACATATTTCGTATTATTTTAAGCCAAATAGCGGACCGGGCGATTCGAGAAATTACGGCATGCGTATAGCAAAAGGCGATTACTTTATAATTTTGGATTCAGACTGTATCATTCCGCTTGGGTATATGCAAAGCGTATCAGAAAACTTAAAGTCGTATTATGTTGACTGTTTTGGCGGGCCGGATGCTGCTCTCGACAGCTTTAGTGATGTGCAAAAGGCAATCAATTTTTCGATGACTTCTTTCCTCACTACGGGTGGAATTAGGGGTAAATCGGAAAAAATTGAAAAATTTCAACCAAGGAGTTTTAATATGGGCTTGTCTAAAAAGGCATTTGAAGCTTCCGGAGGCTTTGGGCATATACATCCTGGGGAAGACCCCGACCTTTCTATCCGTCTTTGGAAAATGGGTTTTGAAACACGTTTATTTGCTACCTCATTTGTATATCACAAACGTAGAATTGACTGGGAAAAGTTTCACCGTCAGGTGAATAAGTTTGGAAAGGCAAGGCCAATTCTCGACGCATGGCATCCGGAATATAAGAAAATAACCTTTTTATTTCCGTCTCTCTTTATGATAGGAATAGTAGTATCAATAATTTTATTGTTAATTAATGTACAATTCCCGATGTATCTATATATTTTGTACATAGTTTTACTCTTTGTTGTATCGTCTGTTCAAAATAAAAGCTTAAAGATTGGAGTACTATCGATTATTGCAACATTTATCCAGTTTTACGGATATGGCATTGGCTATTTAAAGTCGTTTGTACTGGTACAAATTTTGAGGAAAGAACCAAAGGCAGCATTTCCGGAATTATTTTTTAAGTAATGGCAAAAATCATAGGGCTTACAGGGGGTATCGGCAGTGGCAAAACTACCATTGCAAACTATTTTAAATCGTTAGGTATACCGCTTTATATCGCTGATGACGAGGCAAAAGCTATTCTGTATACGCCTGAGGCAGTTGAAGAAGTAAGGAAAGTTTTTACAGAGGATGTGTTTACAGATGGCCTGCCGGATAGGGCAAAGCTGGCTGCTGTAGTATTTAGCAATCCGGATAAGTTGAAAGTGCTTAATGGCATTATTCATCCGAAGGTTGCAAAACATTTTACAGCATGGAAAAAGCAGTATGAAAACGAGAAATTTATAATGCGCGAAGCCGCCATACTTTTTGAAAGCGGGAGTTATAAAGACTGCGATAGTGTAATACTGGTAACTGCGCCTGTCGAAATTAGGATGCAAAGAGTAATGCAACGTGACAAGGTAACAAGGGAAAAGGTGCTTGAGAGGATGAATAATCAATGGAGTGATGAAAAAAAGGCTGCCCTGAGTAATTATATAATAACTAACATTAAACTTGAAGAGGCTAAAGAACAAGCGGTTGAAATTCTTAAAATTCTAAATAAAATTGAAAATTAGGGGGTGCTGTTAATGTTTGGTTAATATTTTTTAGCTATAAATGTTAAAATGTTAATTTTGTAAGGATGAATAAAACTAGATTTCGTTTACTGGTATTTTTTATGAGCTTGTCCCTTATCGGGATCATACTGGTACAACTTTATTGGGTTAATATATCTTTCAAAAGCAGCGACCAGCAATTTCAATACAGGGTAGGGCATATTTCTGACAGGGTTGTTTACAGACTGGAAGATCAGGAACTACGTAAGTTCTTAGACGTATACGATAACTTTACAAAAACGTACGGTCATGAACCTTCAAGAAAAGAGCTTAAAAAGGTATACGAGCGCAATAACAGGAAAAGGCAGGGAAATATTATTTATGCCGATAATGTTACAGGAGGGGATTACTCCGAAAATTACGCCGATACCAATGCTGATAGTAAAAAAGAAAAGAAGTCTGCAAAATTACAGGCTAACAATATAGATTACGAGAAGAGAACGCTGTTGTATAATAATACCCTGTATCTGCAGGATTTCAGAGAATACAATACAATAGAAACATGGGTAACAAAAGATGTAGTATATGGAATGATTGCATCGGAACTGAAAAGTTATGATGTAAATACCGATTTTGAATTTGCCATTTATAAAGATGAGCTGGCAACAAAAATTAAGTCGGATAATTTCTCTTACATCGAAAACAACCTGTTTGAGTTTCCGGTCTTTGAAGATCCTGATGGTGCAACACGTTTTGCATTATTAATGAGCTTTCCGAAAAAAGAGACGTTTCTTATTAGTGAAATATTGGGAATAACGTCATTGTCTATAATATTTACGCTGATCATTATAATTGCTTATTTAAGCGCGATCAACCAGCTTATCAAGCAAAAGCAGATATCAGAGATTAAGACGGATTTTATCAACAATATGACGCATGAGTTCAAGACTCCTATTGCAACGATTAACCTTGCTTTAGATTCGATAAGGAACCCAAAGATATTTGGAGATGCAGAGAAGGTGCAGCGGTACCTGCAAATGATAAGGGATGAAAATAAACGAATGCATGCACAGGTAGAAAATGTGCTGCAGATATCAAGGCTGGACAAGAAAGAGCTTGATATAACGAAAGACCAGGCCGATATTCATGATGTTATTGAAGGAGCCATAGAACATGTTCATTTAATTGTTGAAGCAAGGCACGGAACCCTTACAAGGCACTTTGATGCTCAAAGGACTACTACCTTATTGAACGATGTGCATTTTACGAATGTTCTTGTTAATATATTAGATAATGCTATCAAATATTCTCCTGATGAACCCGTTATAGATATATACACGGAGAATGTTAAAGACTTTATCCTGATTAAAATAAAGGATAACGGACTGGGGATGTCAAAGGTTGTGCAGAAAAGGATTTTTGAGAAATTCTACAGGGAACATACCGGAGACCTGCATAATGTAAAAGGGCATGGCTTAGGTCTTGCATACGTAAAAAGAATAATAGACGACCATAATAGCCACATTTACGTGGAAAGTGAAAAAGGAAAAGGGAGCACCTTTATAATAAAAATGCCATTAATAAATTAAAAAAAATATGGAAGAAGCAAACAAAAAGATTCTGTTAGTTGAAGACGATCCGAACTTTGGAGCGGTACTTAAAGACTACTTGTTAATCAACGATTTTGATGTTACATTAGCTAAAAACGGAATGGAAGGCTTTGAGAAATTCAAGAAAGACAATTTTGATCTTTGTATTCTTGACGTAATGATGCCTTACAAAGACGGATATACACTTGCAAGAGAGATCAGGGAGAAAAATAAAGAAGTGCCTATTATTTTCCTTACTGCAAAATCTATGAAAGAAGATGTATTGAAAGGTTATAAAGTTGGTGCAGATGACTACCTTAACAAACCTTTTGACTCTGAGGTGCTTTTAATGAAAATTAAAGCTATCATCCAGAGAAAAGCATCTGAAACTAAAACAGACAATTCGAAATTTGAATTCCAGATTGGTAAATTCCACCTGAACTCAAAACTTCGTTTTCTTACGTTTGATAAAGATGAGCCGATAAAACTATCGCCAAAAGAAAATGAGTTGCTTAAAATGCTTGCATTGCATGAAAACGACCTGATGCCGAGAGAACTTGCGCTTACCAAAATATGGAGAGACGACAACTACTTTACATCAAGAAGTATGGACGTGTACATAGCTAAACTTAGAAAATACCTTAAACAGGATGAAGATGTAGAAATACTAAACATTCACGGTGAAGGATTCAGACTTGTTATTAAAAACAAGGTTACTGAAGAGAAGTAATAA
The DNA here is from genome assembly GCA_001708385.1 of Flavobacterium psychrophilum. Taxonomy (NCBI): domain Bacteria; kingdom Pseudomonadati; phylum Bacteroidota; class Flavobacteriia; order Flavobacteriales; family Flavobacteriaceae; genus Flavobacterium; species Flavobacterium psychrophilum. Next base: position 3,811,612 of record CP012388.1, read on the forward strand.
AAAAGCCCGAAAGGGCTTTTTTATTTTTTGTTATTTCCAGTTCAGTTCCAATGCAAAACTTGGCTTGTCATCTTTGCTAACAGAAAAGAACGTTTGTTTATCCTCTGTTGCTGTATGTATTTGTATAGTATCGTTCATCATAAGTTCGCGCATATAGTTCATGTCGAAACTTTTTAGCTGCTGCCTTAATATCGGCTTGTAGTCTATGCTGTCAAGGCACCATTCAAGGTATTTTACGTTGTTGGCGTGAAATACAATGTCAAGGTCAGACAGTACTACTTTTTTCTCGGCTATCAAAAAGCTTTCGCGTTGCAGGTTTACTTTTTTAAACGATTCAACAGTAGCTTCCCTGTCAGGGTATTTTTCAAAGTGCTCGTGCGGCAGCGCAAGAGCCTCTGCTTTTCTAAGCTTTGTATTAAAAACAGCCCAATACGTAACAGACCCTACAATTTTTTTATCGCCAATATACATTTCCAGCGCACGTATAGAACGTGATCCCTGTAAATCGTATATCCAGGTCTTTACAGTTACTATATCCCGCCATTTAGGTAACTCTTCAATTTCTACACGCATGCGGCTTAAAACCCAGGCCTGGTTAAATTCCTGCATATCTGTAAAGCTTAGTCCTCCATGTTCGGCATGGTATCCGGCTGTAAGTTGCAGCAGGTTACATAACTCTGTATGCTTAAGCAATCCGTTGGGTGTGCATTGCAGGAAATTAATTTCCCAATCGTGTGAGTAAACCGACGTAAACTGATCAGATATTGGCATGTGTTTGTGTTTCTATGTAATTAATAATTTCACCGGCGGGCGTAGTAAAGTCAAACCATTTAGCAGCTTCGTTACGCTTAAACCAGGTCATTTGCCTTTTAGCAAAACGGCGGGTATTCTTCTTTATTTCCTCAAGGGCAAAGCCAAGGGTAAATTCTTCATCAAAGTGACTGAACAATTCACGGTACCCAACAGTTTGCAGGGCATTTAGTTTTTTGTGAGGATATAAATTTTTCGCTTCATCTAGCAGTCCGGCTTCAACCATTATATCAACTCTTTGGTTAATCCGGTTATACATCAATTCCCTGTCGGCTTCAAGCCCTATAACAATAGGAGTAAAGCTACGGCTGTTTTTCTTGATATTAAGGAAGGATGAGTATGGCTTTCCGCTGCCGATACAAACTTCAAGGGCACGCATTAGGCGCTGCGGATTCTCTTTTGCTACGTTTTCGTAATGTACAGGATCGAGCTTTTGCAATTCCTGTTGCAGGTATTCAATGCCCTGTTGCTCATAATTCGCAACAATTTCCTCCCTGACAGAAGGATCAACATCAGGAAAATCGTCAAACCCTTTTAATACAGCATCGATATACAATCCTGATCCTCCAACCATAACCGCAAAATCGTTAGTCTGATAAAGTTTATCAAGCTTATTTAAGGCATCGCGCTCAAAATCACCAACATTGTATTCGTCAAAGATGCTTATGTTTTGGATAAAATGGTGTTTAGCAGCTTCCAGTTCTTCATTTGAGGGTACAGCTGTACCAATAGCCATTTGTTTAAAAAACTGCCTGCTATCGGCTGAAATGATTTCGCATTTAAAATGCTTAGCAATTTCTATGGCCATAGCGGTTTTGCCAATCGCAGTTGGGCCAACAACAGTTATAAGGTATTTTGTGTGTAGAGAAGTATTCATTGTTCATTTAGGTGATGACCGCAGTTGTAGCAAAAATGTGCATCGTCGCGGTGTTTGTCGGCACTGCAATTAGGGCATACCTGAGTATTAAGGTTTACTTTTTTCTCACGCATTAATTCTGCTGTAACCAGTCCGGTCGGCACGGCTATAATTCCGTAACCCAGGATCATAACCAAAGCAGATATAAACTGACCAAAAGGAGTAGTAGGGGTGATGTCGCCAAAACCAACGGTGGTAAGTGTTACGACAGTCCAGTAAACACTAATGGGAATGCTGGTAAAACCATGTTCGGGGCCTTCTATCATGTACATTAAGGTACCAATAATGATGCACAGTACGAGTACACTAAACAGGAATACCGCAATTTTAGCCCTGCTGGTTTTTATAGCGCTAACCAATTGGTTTGATGCGCCTACAAAATGTGCCAGTTTCAATATCCTGAAAACACGTAAAAGTCGCACCGCCCTTATGGATAGTAAAAATCCTGATCCTGGGAAAAGCAACCCGACATATTTTGGTAACGTAGCCAGTAAGTCGATTATGCCATAAAAGCTAAAAATGTAATGCCAGGGTCTTTTAACGGCTACAATACGTGCAATATATTCAAGTGTAAAAACTACGGTTACGATCCATTCTATGATTGCGAGCGTTTTACCGTAGCGAATTTTTATGCTCGCAACACTCTCCAGCATTACAGCTATAATACTCACAACAATAACTGCCAGCAATATCAGGTCAAATAACTTGCCTGCTTTACTGTCGGCCTCATAAATTACAGTATGGAGCTTCTTCCGGAAATCGTCAGATATAATGCCGTTTTTCAATTGGGAGTGGATTTGCTATATCAAAAATAAGGAATCTCTTAAAAACGTACTATTTTTAAGCCTTTCTTTTTTCGCATGTAGCTCTGTATTATTTTTTTTGCATCCTTATTATTTTCCATTGGTATAAGAATGTTTTTAAGAATGTCTATGTTGTTTATCTGGTAGTTAAGATTGTAGAAAGCATAGCCTTTATAAACACCGTTCTCTATAAGTATGGCACTACGCTCATCAATAGCACGGCCCCTGTCTATAATGATCATGCTCTGGTTGTGAAAACTGTTGTTATTTATAAACTCCATAACACGTGCATTGTATTCTTCGGGTGCTTCATGTCCAAGGCATGCACCGTTACAGTTGCCCAACTCATGCGGAAAACAGTTTTCTTTATCGGAAGCTGTAATGTCGTTTATCTTCTGGCAAAGCTTGTATTTTTCAACAATAGCAAACAATGCATTTCTTCCTTCAACGATACCCGGAAATGAAACAATATCTTTTTTACGGTTATCTGTTTTCTGAAGTTTCAGGCAAATGTAGCCGTGTTCATCTTTTTCGGCATATAAAGACCATGGGAATTCCGTTTTCTTTAGCGCACGGTTTAAAGACGGCTTGTTTACTTTTATTTCCTGGCATTCTTTAAGCAAGGCGATAAGTTCGCTGCCGGTTTCTTCATACTGAACAGAAAACGCTTCACGTTGAAGCCTTTTCGATTTTCGCGATAAGCTTGTGAAATGTTGGTTGACCCTCTTTTTTATATTACGGCTTTTGCCGAGATAAATAAGTTCGCCGCTTTCTTTGTAGATATAATAAAGGCCTGTAACCGAAGGTATATTTTCAACAAGATCCAGAAGTTTAGGCGAAATACCTTTTTTCTGTTCTGTTTTTATAAGCCCGGTAAGGATTTCTTTTTCTGTGTCTTTAGCAAGCAATAGCTTAAAAAGCTGAACCGTTGCCATAGCATCGCCTGTAGCACGGTGCCTGTCGCTCATTGGTATGCCCAATGCGCGTACCAGTTTGCCAAGGCTGTGCGATTTTTGTTCGGGAAGTAATTTTTGGGAAAGCTCAACAGTACAAAGTGTTTGCTTTTCAAAGTCGTATCCCAGGTTTTTAAACTCTGTACGGAGCACGCGATAGTCAAACTGAGCGTTGTGAGCAACAATAATGCATCCTTCGGTGATCTCTATAATACGTTTTGCAACCTCATAAAACTTAGGTGCGCTACGCAGCATGGCATTATTAATGCCTGTTAACTTTACAACAAAAGGCTGTATGGTTTTTTCGGGGTTTACAAGGCTAATAAACTGGTCTACAACTTCGTGGCCATCAAACTTATAAATGGCAATCTCAGTAATCCCTTCTTCATTAAATTGTCCTCCGGTCGTTTCTATGTCAAGTATTGCGTACAAAAAAAGTGTAAAGTTTTATGTTGAGTTTATGGTTACAAAGTACGTAAATTTCAGCTATCCTGTATCTCCAAAAGTAAATTAACTGATATTGTCTTTACCTGCCGCCAAATATGCTGCTGCCAATACGTACCATAGTGCTTCCGCAGGCAATTGCAATTTTGTAATCGCCACTCATACCCATACTTAAAGTTGATAATTGGCAGTTATTCGTTACCTGTTTACAGGCGTTGTCGAAAGTAGATTTTAAGTGTGTGAATTCTTTTTTGATCTGGTTTTCATCTTCGGTAAATGTAGCCATACCCATAAGTCCGGTTACCTTGATATTTTCCATCTGCTTAAATTCTTCCGAAGCCAATAATTCCTCAAGCTCACTTTCGTCCATGCCGAATTTTGTTTCCTCTTCGGCAATATGCATTTGTAATAAACAGTTTATAGTGCGATTATTTTTCTTCGCCTGTTTGTTTATTTCTGCCAATAGTTTAAGGCTGTCCACGCCATGTACCAGGCTAACAAAAGGTGCCATATATTTTACCTTATTGGTCTGCACGTGGCCTATCATATGCCATTCAATATCCTTCGGCATCTCGTCATATTTGCCTGCCATCTCCTGAATCTTATTCTCGCCAAAAATGCGTTGCCCTGCGTTGTATGCTTCAAGAAGATCGGGTACAGGCTTGGTTTTAGATACCGCTACAAGCGTTATGTGCTCAGGAATTGTAGCTTTTATTTCGAGTAAGTTTGATTGTATTGACATATTGATACACTTGATTTTTGATTGTTCGAATTGGGAACCGATAAATTTACAGCTATTAAATAAGAAATGAATCTATCTTTCGGTACGCTAGGTAGCAGGATAATTAAAGTTCATAGACCACAAGTCCGCTCCTGAATTTAGGTTCGATATATGTACTCTTAGGTGGCATAATAAGATTATTATCGGCAAGGTCTTTTATCTCGCTGATGCTTGCCGGATATAACATAAAACCAACCTCATACTCATCTTCGTCTATCATCTGCTTTATAAGAGTGATAGGTTTGCTTCCGGGAATGTATTCAATCCTGCTGTCATTACGTAAATCGGTAATGCCTAAAAGAGGATGCAATACTTTTTCGTAAAGAATCTGTGCATCTAATGCTTCTAATGTTGAATCAAATGTTTTATCCTTTAGCTGTAAAGCATAAAACTCGCCATCAAGGTACATTCCGAAACTGAATTTAGCTTCGGGTTTCCATAGTTCCTGAGCTTTATTTTCTACCGAGAAGTTTTTTGATAATGCCGATAGAAACTGCTGCTTTGTTAAGCCGTTAAGGTCGTGAATTATGCGATTATATTCGTATATTTTTAAGTCGTTTTCAGAGATAAGAAAACTCATAAAGTAATTAAGGTTCTCGTTGCCTGAATCTTTGTCCTGCTCATATAACATTTCTGCCGATGCCGAACGGTGGTGGCCATCAGCAATGTATAGACTTTCGATGTTTGCAAACTGTTCCTGAATCCATCGTATTTCGGCTTCATCTTTAATTCGCCATAAAATATGCTTATCCCTGTTTAGGGAAGAGAAAAGGTACAACGGGCGTTTTTGCTTTTTGGTAACGATCCATTGTTCTATCTCAGGGTTTTCCGGATAGGTTATCAGTACAGGTTCCGTGTTGAAGCCTGTTTGGTGAAGGTAATCTTTAAAATATTCAACACGGTACAGAAGGGTGTCTTCGTGTTTTTTAATGACATTATTTTGGTAATCTTCAATAGAAGTCCCGGCAATGATTCCTGTATACACCCTGTTTTTACTCTGAATCTCGTAAAGAAAAAAAACGGGTGCCGCTTCCTGTTTTAATATATGTTCCTCTTTAAATTCTTTGTATTTGGTGCTGACCGATTTAAACCTGACTAAAGAAGCAGTTTTCTCCATGTTCTTGTAAGCCGGCTTAAGTACATGCAAAAATGAAAACGGATTATAATCCAACTGTGACGCCAGTTCTGCCGGGCTGTATTCATCATACGAACGCGATGTTACAAGGCTTACCTTATCGCGCGAAGGACGCACCGCTTTAAAAGGAACTATTTTTGCCAAAGCATTTATGTTTAAAGTTTCAGATTTCAGGTTAAAGTAAAGTTCAGTCCCAACAAAATGTGCGACTGAACTTTATATGTTTATCAGTACAGCGAACTGCGACTTAAAACTGCATACTATTTAGTAAACATTGCTGCTACTTTCTCTGCTTTTTTGCTCTCTTTGTAATCATAGAAACCTTCGCCCGATTTAACACCAAGCTTACCGGCCATTACCATGTTAACCAATAAAGGGCATGGAGCATATTTAGGATTTTTAAATCCGTCGTACATTACATTAAGTATAGAAAGGCATACATCAAGTCCTATAAAATCAGCAAGCTGAAGCGGGCCCATTGGGTGCGCCATCCCCAGTTTCATAACCGTGTCTATTTCGTAAACACCTGCAACACCGTTGTAAAGTGTCTCTATAGCTTCGTTGATCATGGGCATTAGAATGCGGTTTGCTACAAAACCAGGGTAGTCGTTAACCTCTACAGGTACTTTACCCAGTTTTTCAGAAAGCTCCATGATGCTTTTGGTAACCTCGTCGGACGTGTTATAGCCACGGATAATTTCTACTAGTTTCATAATGGGTACAGGGTTCATAAAGTGCATACCAATAACTTTATCCTGCCTGTTAGTTACCGCCGCAATCTGCGTGATAGATATTGAAGATGTATTGGTTGCAAGAATAGATTTCTCATCGCAAAAACTACTAAGGTCTTTAAATATGCGCAGTTTAAGCTCAACATTTTCAGTTGCTGCTTCTACTACAAGATCGGCGTTTACCACACCGTCTTTAATATCGGTATAAGTAATGATATTAGTTATTGTTCTGGCTTTATCTTCTTCGGTAATAGTGCCTTTAGCAACCATACGGTCAAGATTGGCAGCAATAGTTGCCATACCTTTGTCTAAAGATTTTTCCGAAATGTCAATTAGCTTAACGTTAAAGCCGCTTTGTGCAAAAGTATGGGCAATACCATTCCCCATAGTTCCTGCACCTATAACTGCAATATTTTTCATTCTGTTTGTTGTTTGTTATGTAGGGTTTGTTTGTTGTCTTTGATTACTTCTTAAAACAATCTATAATCCTGTAAGCTACACGTAATGCCTCTGTACCATCTTCAAGGGTTACAATAGGCGTAGTGCCATTGGTTATTGCGTCAGAAAAAGTTTCCAGTTCATCCAGTATAGCATTGTTTACCTCAATATCCGGATTTTCAAAATAAATCTGCTTTTTAATGCCTTCTGCGTTTTGAAGGATCATATCAAAATCGCCCGGAATTTCAGGAGCATCTTTCATTTTAACTACTTCACATACCTTATCTAAAAAGTCTACAGAGATATAAGCATCCTTTTGAAAGAAGCGCGACTTACGCATGTTCTTTAAGGAAATACGGCTGGAGGTAAGATTGGCAACACAACCGTTCTCAAACTCAATACGTGCGTTGGCAATATCGGGGGTATCACTAATAACCGATACACCGCTGGCATTAATTAGCTTTACTTTAGATTTTACTACACTTAAAATAACGTCAATGTCGTGAATCATTAAATCCAAAACTACAGGAACATCAGTACCACGCGGATTAAACTCTGCAAGGCGGTGTGTTTCAATAAACATCGGGTTTTCGATCTTGTCTTTAGTAGATATGAAAGCAGGGTTAAAACGCTCTACGTGTCCCACCTGCCCTTTTACGTTATGCTTTGTAGCAAGATTTATAAGCTCGTCGGCTTCTTCTACGGTATTTGCTATAGGCTTCTCTATAAATACATGCCTGCCTGCCTCAATAGCTTCTTTAGCACAGTCAAAGTGCGAAAGGGTAGGGGTTACAATATCTACAACATCTACGGCTGCTATCAGCTCGCTTATGGTATTAAATTTACGGTAGCCAAATTCGGCTGCCACTTTATCTGCATTATCACTGTTCGGGTCAAAAAAACCTACAAGATCATATTTTTCAGACTGGTTAAGCAGCCTCAGGTGTATTTTCCCAAGATGCCCTGCGCCCAATACGCCAACTTTAAGCATAAGAATATATTTTGAAAACAAAAATACTATTATTTGTCTTGATATTACAAAAAGGGGTAATCAAAAAAATGCCGCTGTAGTATTGCTTTTTTAAATAATGTTGTGAGGTAACAATAAGGTTTGACATTACCATATTGTTTGCTATTTTTACCAAAAAAATATTCGCTTACCATTGAAAGATACAGCAAAACATCAAGGACTTCGCAATCAGCTTGCAGCAGTTTTGGAGCAAAAGGGCATTACCGATAGAAATGTCCTGGAAGCGATAAAAAAAGTGCCGCGCCACCTTTTTCTTAATTCCAGTTTTGAAGATTACGCCTATCAGGACAAAGCATTCCCTATAGGTGCCGGTCAGACTATATCGCAACCTTACACTGTTGCCTTTCAATCGCAATTGCTTCAGGTAGAAAAAGGGCACCAGGTATTAGAAATAGGTACAGGTTCCGGGTATCAAACAGCAGTTTTATGCGCTATGGGAGCCAAGGTGTTCAGTGTAGAAAGACAAAACGAATTGTTCAAAACAACATCGCTTTTACTACCTAAATTAAATATCAGGCCAAAACATCTTTCTTTTGGAGATGGTTATAAAGGTCTTCCTAACTACGCACCTTTTGACAGCATTATCGTAACCGCAGGCGCACCGTTAATACCTAAGCCCCTAATGGCACAGTTAAAAATAGGTGGCAGGCTGGTTATACCTGTTGGCGAAGATCCGCAGATCATGACAATGCTTATCCGTAAAAATGAAACACAGTTTGAAAAGCATGAATTTGGAGAGTTCAGGTTTGTACCGCTCCTTGAAAATAAAAACTAAAAGAGGCCTCAATTTTTGAGGCCTCTTTCTATTTGAATTCTTTTTTAATCCTGTCTATATCGCGTTTGCTATCGCGCTCTTTCATTGTTTCCCGCTTGTCGTAGTTCTTTTTACCGCGTGCAAGTCCAATATCAAGTTTAGCGATACCTTTCTCGTTTGTAAATAACTTTAGCGGAATTATAGTAAGCCCTTTATTCTGTACGCTTTTTAAAAGGCTTTTAAGTTCTTTTTTATTTAGTAATAGCTTACGTTCGCTTTTTGGTGTATGGCTAAAGCTTCGGCTATATGCGTATTCTTCAATGTTTGTATTAATTGCAAACAACTCGTGCTCGTGAAATTCGCAAAAACTTTCGGCAATAGAAGCCTTGCCCAAACGAATGGATTTTATTTCAGAGCCGGCAAGCACAATACCTGCTGTAAAGGTTTCAATTATTTCATAATCAAACCTTGCTCTCTTGTTTAGTATGTTAACCGTTTTTTGCATAAGGATTGCAAAGGTAAGTACAATAGTTTAATGCCGCAACTGTAAGATTAGTTACAATTTTTATAAAATTTTTACGCTGTGCGTAACTATGTCTCCTTTTACAGTTACAATATATAACGTTCCGAATTCAGATTCATCAATTTCAGCATATTTATTTTCGTTCAGCAACTTATTTATGTGATTGGGAAGTGTGTTGCTATGACCAACAATTAGTACAGATTTGCCTCTGTGTATTTCTGCAACCGATTTTAAATTCAATTGCGACGGATTATACGAATTAATATTAAGGCCAAGCTTTTCGGCTAACGGTGTTGCGGTTGCTAAAGTACGTTTGTATGGAGTAGCATAAATGGCAGAAATATTTCTATCACTAAAAAAGGCTCCCCATTTTTTGGCACGCACTTTTCCGGCTTCAGATAATTCTGTGTCCTTAGTGGCGTCTGCTTTTTCAGCATGCCTTATAAGATATAGAGTGGTGGTTTCCTGAGCCTGTAAGGTAGTCATAAATAAAAGTATTGCTAGGGTGCAAAGATATTTCATAGTTACTTTCTTCATTTACAATATAAGTACCCTATTTCATTATTTGTTACATTTACACTATGGAAAACAAAGTTTCAAACGATCCGCTGCACGGCATCACGCTTAAAAAAATATTGGAAGACCTTGTTGGCTTTTACGGCTTCGATACATTAGGTGAACTCATTAAAATAAAATGCTTTAATGAAAATCCCAGTGTAAAATCAAGCCTTACCTTTTTACGTAAAACCGAATGGGCGCGCAAAAAAGTAGAAGAGCTTTACATAAGAACGCTTCCTAAACTAAAAAATCTTCCATAAGGAAGATTCTATTTATTCTGCGGTTACTGTAATAGTTTTTGATACAGGTATGGTACTTGCTGTAAGAAAGTTTAGTACGTATGTTCCGGGAGTAGAAGCTGTAAAAGTATAAGGCTGCGTTGCGGTTATATCTTTAAACCCACAATCACATCCTTCATAATCTACAAGTATTTTAATGTCTTTAGGAAAATTGGTAGTCTCGGTAAACTTGTTGAACTTGCCACATGAACCAAGAGGCGTATATTTTACTTCCAGCGTTATCGGTGTGTTTACGGTAGTTTCAGATGGGCCGCTTACACCCGTAGCTGCAGTATTTAAAGATCTGAAGCAGTAATCACTGTTGCTGTCATCACTAACAGTACAGGCAGCTCCTATACCCGATAATAGTACTAAAAAAGCAATAAGCTTAAATTGAATTGTTTTCATAACTTGTTTTTCTGTTTTTTCAAATAAGATGCAAATTCCGTAAATAGGTTGCGCAGACGCTATAAATTTAACGTAAAATCGCGATTGAAAAAGAAGCATTAAACTCTTCATCAGGTTGCAATGTGACAATGCCTTCTTTTTTTAAAAAATCCCCATCAGCATCATAACTGTCAGAGTAGCCCTGCCAGGGTTCTATGCATATAAAAGGTGCATCCTGTTTGGTCCATATTCCTAAGTGCGGAAAATCGCTAAAGGTAACTTTCAGGAAAGCCGTACCATCTTTTTTTATTTCAATAAAATCAGATTGAACCGATTTAAAGATAAGGGCATCGTCCTTAAACAGATAGTAAGATAATTTAACTTCGCCGTTGTTTGCGGCGATGCTAACTGTTGTATCAGATATAAGGTCGTTTTCAAGCTGGCTACTTACTAGTGGTTCTTCTTTTTCAAAATGCAGGCTATAGTCGTTAAAATTTCCTGACAGTGCAAAGGCAGGATGTGCACCTAATGAAAAAGGCATTTCGACATCGCCTGTATTTCTAACAGTATAGTCTAAAGTTAATTTTTTATCCTGAAGTGCATATTTCAATTCCAGTTCAAAATCAAAAGGAAAATGTTTTTTAGTTTCATCGTTTGGTGTTAACGAAAAGATTACACTCCTGCTGTCGTGTTCTTTTACTTTAAATCGGTTATCTCTTGCAAAACCGTGGCGGCTCATGCTATATTTCTTATCATTTAGGGTATAAGAATTGTTTTTCAGCGTCCCAACAATAGGAAATAAAATAGGGGAGTGCTTACCCCAAAAATCAGGGTTGCCCTCCCACATATATTCGTTACTACTGTCTCTTAAAGATATAAGTTCTGCGCCCTGCGGATTGATAACTGCAGTAAGTGCATCATTAGTAATAGTGATATTCAAAGCTATAATATTTAAAGTGCTATTTGTCTTTTTTCGGCAAGTGCTTTAATTTTTTGCGATGCCGTTTCGCCAAAGTTAACACTTTCACCATAATATTTATCACCTTCGGTTAGTATGGCAAAATCTCCAATTTCTATGCCCAGCCAGGTATGTCCGTCGTCATCAATAGATATGTTGTAAGTGTAGCCAATATTGTTATTGCTAATGTCTCCCCATGCAGGAATATTTAACGCATAATGCAGTCTTTTATTGATGTCAAAGTGGATAACACTTAACCTCGAAGTCCCCGGCCATTCTATAACTGTTGCCGGGTGTATTTCGTAATCGCCAAAATCTTCAGGAAGTGCATCCCATTGACGAATGTATTCCGGTTTTGTAAGTACCTCCCACACACGGGTTACCGGAGCATCAATTCTAATATTGTTTTTTACGATAAGTGACTTGCTCATAGCTTGTAATTTTTTTGATTGTTATCTCTAAATTACAAAATCGGTAAGCGTGCAAACAGGCCTTTAACGATACTTTATAACGGTGTTAATCTCACGATTCGTCTTTTGTAGTTCTTATCAGTCCTATTCCCGAAATAAAGAATATAAGGCCCAGTATACCATAAATTGCGGTTACTTTAATATTTTGTTCTCCTGTAGATGTGTTAGCAAATACATAAGCGGCATAAATTAGGCTGATAATACCTAAAATAGTTAAGATCGCTCCAAAAATTCTCTTTAGATTCATAATAGCAGGTTTTTAAATTCACTACAAATTTGGATTTTAATTGAAGATAATGTATCATGTTTAGTTAAATATTAACATGATACACTGAGATATGAATTTTTATTATGAGGTATCAATGTTTTTAGGACTTTGAAGAGTTTGAGTAGTAATAAGCTTACAAATTATATCTTAACCAAAAGTTATATAGTCATAAAGTTCTGGAAAGTAATATTTTAAATGTTGAAATTGCGGCATGATTTAACACCAAAGTCTATTTTAATACCTCACAACACATGAAGCCAATATACTATTTCATTTTGCTGATAGTCCTTTTCTTTGCTGGCTATCTTATCATAAACGATTTTAATTTTGATAACGTAAGTTTTAGCAACTACCTTATCAATACATTGTTTTTCCTGTTGTTATCGTGTCTTATTATAGCCGGTCTTGCTTATTTTATTGCAGTAAGACGCAAGCATCTAAACAAAGATGTAATGACAATACGACAATATTATGACTATAAAAGTGTCCGTTAAACACGCGGTAGCACTTTAAGAAACCCAGGCCTGTAAGCCTGGGTTTTTGTTTTAAGGCAAAAAACCACGCTCGAAGCGTGGTTTTTTTAATTTACAATTGCTGTATTATTTGCTTACAAGGTCGCTTTGGTTTCTAAATACCAGTTGACCGTCGAAGCTGTCCAATAGTATAATACTGTCGGTAGTTACTTTGCCCGAAAGTATCTGTTTAGACAGTTCATTCATTACTTCTTTCTGAATAACACGTTTTACAGGTCGTGCACCAAAATCCGGATCATATCCTTTTTTAGAAAGATACTCCATAGCTTCAGGTGTAGCATCCAGGGTAATGTTTTGCTGAGCAAGTAATTTGGTAACAGATTTTATCTGTAAACCAACGATCTCTTTAATGTTATCGGAACTCAGCGGTGTAAACATTACGATATCATCGATACGGTTAATGAATTCCGGTCTTACCGTTTGTTTCAATAATCCGAGTACTTCCGTTTTGGCAGCTTCAATAGCGGCCTCTACATTGCCCTTCAGGTTTTCGAATTTCTCCTGTATTATACTGCTACCCATGTTAGAGGTCATGATGATGATTGTATTCTTAAAGTCGGCTACTCGACCTTTATTGTCGGTAAGTCGGCCTTCATCCAACACCTGTAATAATATATTGAAAGTGTCAGGATGGGCTTTCTCAATCTCATCAAGCAATACAACAGAGTATGGTTTTCTTCTAACGGCTTCGGTAAGCTGTCCACCTTCATCATAACCAACGTATCCAGGAGGCGCACCCACCAGTCTGCTCACGCTGTGGCGTTCTTGGTACTCACTCATGTCTATACGTGTCATGGCATTCTCATCGTCAAACAAGTACGAAGCAAGTGCTTTTGCAAGCTCTGTTTTACCTACTCCGGTAGTACCCAGAAATAAGAATGAACCAATAGGTTTCTTCTGATCCTGTAATCCGGCGCGGCTTCTCCTTACAGCATCACTAACAGCTTCTATGGCTTCTTCCTGACCTACAACACGTTTGTGAAGTTCGTCTTCAAGCTGAAGCAGTTTTTCGCGTTCCCCCTGAAGCATTTTTGTTACAGGAATACCTGTCCACTTGGCAACAACTTCGGCAATATCTTCACGGGTCACCTCTTCTTTAATAAGTGTTTCGCCTTTTTGGGTTTCCTGAAGCTGCTGTTCCATTTGGGTTAGCTTTTCTTCAGAATCTTTGATCTTACCGTAACGAAGTTCGGCTACCTTTCCGTAGTTGCCTTCGCGTTCGGCGCGTTCGGCTTCCAGCTTAAAGTTTTCAATTTCAGTCTTCGCTGCCTGAATATTATCTACAATATCTTTCTCACTTTTCCAGCGGGCGTAAATCTCGTTGCGCTCTTCTTTCAGGTTGGCAAGGTCAAGCCCGAGCGATTTTAACTTACTTTCGTCGTTTTCACGTTTAATGGCTTCGATCTCAATTTCAAGCTGCATGATCTTTCTGTCCAGTACATCAAGTTCTTCAGGTTTAGAGTTAATTTCCATACGCAGTTTAGAAGCTGCCTCGTCCATTAAGTCGATTGCTTTATCCGGAAGGAAACGGTTGGTTATATAACGCTGCGATAATTCAACAGCGGCAATAATAGCCTCATCTTTAATTCGAACCTGGTGGTGGGTTTCATATTTCTCTTTAATACCACGAAGAATAGAGATAGCGCTTTCGGTATCCGGCTCATCTACCAGTACCTTCTGGAAACGACGCTCAAGTGCTTTATCTTTTTCAAAGTATTTCTGGTACTCGTCCAGGGTAGTTGCACCTATCGCGCGAAGTTCTCCACGGGCAAGGGCGGGCTTAAGTATGTTGGCAGCATCCATAGCGCCATCACCGCCTCCGGCACCTACAAGGGTGTGTATCTCGTCAATAAATAATACGATATCCCCCTCAGCGGAAGTTACCTCTTTTACAACCGATTTTAATCTTTCCTCAAACTCCCCTTTATATTTGGCGCCTGCAATAAGAGCACCCATATCTAAAGAGTAAACAACTTTATCTTTCAGGTTTTCAGGAACGTCGCCCTGAATAATACGGTGTGCAAGGCCTTCGGCAATTGCCGTTTTACCAACCCCGGGTTCACCTACAAGCATAGGGTTGTTTTTGGTACGCCTTGAAAGTATCTGTAGCACGCGGCGAATTTCCTCATCACGTCCAATTACAGGGTCAAGCTTACCCTCGTTTGCCAGCTGGTTAAGGTTTTTGGCATATTTGTTAAGCGAGTTATAGGTTTCTTCGGCACTTGCCGATGTTACCCTGTCGCCTTTACGCAATTCGTCAATTGCTGCTTTCAGAGCTTTTTCTGTAACACCCTGATCTTTTAATATCTGGGCTACCTTGCTTTTTGAAGCAAATATGGCAAGCAGTAAATGTTCGATAGAAACAAATTCATCGTTCATTTTACGTGCAATGTTAGAGGCTTCGGTAAGTGATGTCGATGCATCACGCGAGATGCTCATTTCACCACCGGTTACTTTTGGAAAGCTTTGTAATGTGCTGTCCAGTATTTGCTGAAATAGCGGAAGGTTAACGTTTAGTTTTTTTAGAAGAAACGGAGTAACATTTTCGTCTACTTCTAATATGGCTTTAACTATATGTTCGTTTTCAATTTGCTGGTGACCATAACTTTGGGCAATTTGCTGTGCCCTTTGTATGGCTTCCTGCGATTTTATAGTAAAATTGGCAAAGTTCATATCTTAATTTTTTTAAATTTGATAAGAGTATTTCAATTTGTATTCCAATACGTAAAATCTGACTAATTGTCTGTTTTTAGTTAGATTTGTAGAAAATTAACAGACAAAATGTCTTAAAAGTGTCAATATGAGTATATTCGGTAAATTATTTGGCGATTCAGATAGTAAAGATAGTTCATCTTCCAGTATCGACTGGAATGAATTAACAGATTTAAAACAATTAGATGAGGTGGTAGCGGAGTCGGCAGATGTTCCAGTGATTATCTTTAAACACAGCACGCGCTGCAGTATCAGCCGTATGGCACTTAAAAATTTTGAAAGGGAATACGGTATCGATGCCGATAAGGCAAAGCCCTACTTTCTGGATCTTTTGGAGCACAGGAATATTTCTAACGAAATAGCGTCACGATTTGGTGTACAACACCAGTCGCCACAATTAATACTTATTAAAAATGGCGCAGCGGTTTACAATACCTCTCATAGTGATATTGATGCTGAAGCGTTAAAGACTAAGGTTTAGTTCTTTTTGTTTTCGTTCCGGTCTCTTTAATTAAAAGGCCCGTTATTATAGCTATAGCAATGCAGACAATCCAGAAAAGCCCCGCCGAGCGGAAATGCATTTCGTTGTCTGCATTGGTGTATAAAGAACTTCCGTACATGTGTGCGAATAAGGGTCCCAATAAGGAAGTTACACCAAAAGTAAAAAAGTTAATTATTCCGGTTGCCGTACCTTTTACATGGTCGGGATTGGACTCCTTTATAATAGAATACGGAATCATTGCTGCTCCCGAGGCTATTCCTAAAAGCAATGTGCTTGCATAAGGCGAAACCAATTGCGGTAGATACAATAACTGAAGCAGGCTTACTATCATTACCAATGCGCCGCCAATAATTACAGGCTTTCTGTACCCTAATCTGTCTGCAGCCCATCCTAATAATGGACATCCGATAGCCCATCCCAGCGGAACGAGCGCACACGCTAATGTTGCAGTGCTAAAAGTTAAGCCGCGGTCTTCCTGAAAGAATGCCACACCCCAGGTCATAGCAAATATTGTTGTAGGGGCAAACAGTAAACCCGAAATTAATCCTGACATATAACTCTGCGGATTAGAGAATACGATTTTATAAGGACTAAGCAGTTTTTGTTTTGGTGCGGCTTCGCCAACTACTTTATTTTCTAACGGGATAAAATACAATATAAGCAGGCTTATAAGTAATGACGTTACGCCTAATGCTATCCAAAAGGCGGTAAGGCTCATTACGTTGTTTATAATAGGTGCAGCTAAAAACTGTCCTGCCGATCCTCCGAGCATCCCTAAACATTGCGTTACGCCAATAGCCGTTGCCAGTTTATTGGGTGCAAATGCCCTTGCTGCGATGTACACACAGGCGGGAAAAGCCATTGCCGACCCCATGCCTTGCAGCAACCTGCCAATGTATGCGGGAAAAAAATTTGATATAACAAACAGGAAACATCCTAGTGCTAAAATAACTGTCCCGGTAAATAAGGGGTATTTTGCGCCAAGCCTGTCAAAAGCCAGTCCCGCTGCCAGGCTTGTTACAGAATAGGTGATATAATAGGCGCCTATTATCGTGCCGACATCGTTAACAGATACCGAAAATAAATTGGTAAGTTCCGGTATCATTATGCTTGGCGTAGAGCGTACTGCATATTCCAGGAAGTAAAAAAACAGACCCAGCATCCATGCTGTTATGAATGGATTCCATTGCCTTTTAGATGAATTCATGTGCGTAGTAATAGTATAGTGACTATAAATTTACAAACTAAATTTTTACAATATTGCTTCTAAAGTAAACAATAAGAGTTTTGTTGGTAATATGGTAATAAAATGGTTTTAAAAATACTGTATTAATATAAATACTCTAAATAAAACAGTGCTGTTCTTGCTCGTTTAACGAATGCTTTCAACTAAATCTTTATATTTGAAACTTATATTTAAATAGAACCAGAGTTTTAAAAATGAGTATAAAAAGCAAATTCGGTACAGTAGAAGATTTGATATCTACAGTCCAGTGGACAGACACAACAGATGTCTCACAATTGGACGCACTAGAAGCAGAATCACAATCCATTCCGGTTGTAGTTTTTAAATACAGTACACGCTGCAACCTTAGCACATTTACGCTTAAAAAGTTTGAAAAGAAATTTGACTTTGAGGCAGGAGAGGTAAAGCCTTATTTTTTAGACCTGAGGGCTTTCAGGGATATTTCAGATGAAATGGCAATGCGGTATGGTATTGCTCATGAATCACCACAAATTATTTTAATTAAGCAGGGTAGGGCTGTGTATTATGCCAACCATGAACATATTAAATTCGAAAATCTAAAGGAGAGGGTTTAGGTATGATTACTACAACTCGCTAATTTGCATTTGCAATCGCTAACCAGACATAAAAAAAACGCTCCGTTGTAGCGGAGCGTTTTAGAGTATATTATTTCTTAGTAAAGGGTGGCAGCAGTTTGCTGCATACCTCACCAAATCCAATTCTAACATCATTATTCTGGCAGAAACCTCTCATGATAACCGTGTCGTTATCATTGATAAATTTACGTTCGCTTCCGTCATTCATTTTTACAGGGTTTTTGCCGCCCCAGCTTAACTCAAGCATCGATCCGAAACTATCTGGCGTGGGGCCCGATATTGTTCCGCTGCCCATAAGGTCACCGCTGTTTACACGGCATCCGTTAACAGTGTGGTGTGCCAGCTGCTGTGCCATGCTCCAGTACATATATTTAAAGTTGGAGTTAGAAACTACAGTTTCAACTTCTCCTTCCGGTTCAATAGCTACCTGAAGTTTAATATCAAACGCGTGTGCGCCTTCCTGCCTAAGGTACTCTAAAGGCTGAGGTTCGTTTTGCGAAGGACCCTCTGTACGGAAAGGCTCAAGCGCATCAAGCGTAACAATCCACGGAGATACAGACGATGCAAAGTTTTTAGCAAGGAATGGCCCTAGTGGCACATACTCCCATTTTTGGATATCGCGTGCGCTCCAGTCGTTAAATAATACCATACCAAAAATGTGCTCTTCTGCCTCTTCAACAGAGATAGATTCACCCATTACGTTAGCATCAGTAGTAATAAATGCCATTTCAAGCTCAAAGTCAACCAGTTTAGACGGGCCGAATACAGGCTGGGTCTCGCCGTTAGGCAGAGTTTGTCCCATTGGGCGGTGAACAGGAATTCCTGACGGCACAATTGTAGACGATCTTCCGTGGTAACCCACAGGCAGGTGCAGCCAGTTAGGCAGCAATGCATTTTCCGGGTCACGGAACATTACACCAACATTGGTAGCGTGCTCACGGCTTGAATAGAAATCGGTATAATCTCCAATAAGTACAGGAAGCTGCATTTCTACATCTTCTATATTAAAGATAACTACAGCTTTGTGATCTTCGTTGTCTTTAAGTGTAGTGTTTTTAACATCAAATAGTTCTGCGATGCGGTTACGTACTAAACGCCATGTTTTTTTACCATCAGATATAAAGTCATTCAGTGTGTCCTGCATGAACATATCGTCGGTTAGCTCTATACCTTCAAAGTAGTTTAATTGCTGAAGTGCACCGAGGTCAATAGCATAATCGCCAATTCGTGTACCAATGGTAACCACGTCGTCTTTAGTTATAAAAACGCCAAATGGTATGTTTTGTATAGGGAAATCACTGTCTTTCGGTACGTTAAGCCAAGATTTTCTTGAAGGATCATTTGCTGTAAGAGGCATATTTCGTTTTTGTTATTTTGTTTTATTGAATCATCAAATATAGTTTGGTCATTCGTTTTACCAAACGTTTTTCGTACTTTTGACGGCAAATTAACGAAAAATTATAAAATGCAACGCGACGAACAAATTTTCGACCTTATTCTTGAGGAACAGGACAGGCAAATTCACGGTTTGGAACTTATTGCATCAGAAAACTTTGTAAGCGACCAGGTTATGGAAGCTGCAGGTTCTGTGCTTACTAACAAATATGCTGAGGGGTATCCGGGCAGAAGATATTACGGAGGCTGCGAAGTAGTAGACGTAATTGAGCAGATTGCCATAGACAGGGCTAAAGCGCTTTTTGGTGCTGAATATGCTAACGTACAGCCACACTCAGGCTCTCAGGCTAACGTTTCTGTTTTCCATGCTTTCCTTAAGCCGGGCGACAAAATTTTAGGTTTTGACCTTTCTCACGGTGGTCACCTTACACATGGTTCTCCTGTAAACTTTTCAGGAAGGCTTTATGTACCGGTATTTTACGGTGTAGAAAAAGAAACAGGTCGTTTAGATTATGATAAGATCCAGGAGATAGCTACTAAAGAGCAGCCAAAATTAATCATTGCAGGTGCTTCGGCATACTCTCGTGATATGGATTTTGAGCGTTTCAGAAAAATTGCTGACAGCGTTGGTGCTTTCCTTTTTGCTGATATCTCTCACCCTGCAGGCTTAATCGCTAAAGGGCTTATGAATGACCCAATTCCTCATTGTCACGTTGTTACTACAACTACACACAAAACCCTTCGTGGGCCAAGAGGTGGTCTTATACTTATGGGTAAAGATTTTGAAAACCCATTCGGACTTAAAACTCCAAAAGGCGAAACAAGAATGATGTCTTCTCTTCTTGACGGTGCTGTATTCCCGGGTAACCAGGGTGGGCCTTTAGAGCACATCATTGCTGCTAAAGCTGTTGCTTTTGGCGAGGCTTTATCTGATGAGTTCTTTACTTACGCTATGCAGATACGTAAAAATGCACAGGCTATGGCTGCTGCATTCGTTAAACGTGGTTATGATATCATATCTGGTGGTACAGATAATCACATGATGCTTATCGACCTTAGAAATAAAAATATTTCAGGTAAAGAAGCTGAGAATGCACTTGTAAAAGCTGAGATCACTGTAAATAAAAACATGGTTCCGTTTGATGATAAGTCACCGTTTGTAACATCTGGTATCCGTGTGGGTACTGCTGCCATTACTACACGTGGACTTGTTGAAGCTGACATGGAAACTATCGTTGACTTTATTGACCGTGTTATTACTAACCATACTAATGATGAGGTTATTGAACAGGTTGCTGAAGAAGTAAACAACATGATGAGCGAAAGACCGATATTCGTATTCTAATATCTGCTTCTCTTATATCAAAATCCCATTCGTTCAGGCGAATGGGATTTTTTGTTTTGTTAAAATGCTTTTAACAGAAAACAGCTTTTCATAAATTTAAGAAACTTCAAACCAAACAATTATGAAAAGTATATACACAGCAGCTTTATTATTTATAGGAATGATTTGTAACGCCCAAACCTTTGGAGCTACAGCTCTTGATGTAAAAGGTACGTATGATGCTTCAAAATCGGTAATAGGTCAATGGCTAAGGCAGGGGAAATCAGGTAATGTCACTATGATTTTTCCGCAAACGCCTAATGGTGTAAACGAAGCTACAACATTAGTGCAGGGGATGCTTACCGAAAATGGCTTGTCTTTTGAAAGCCCTGATATCTACAAAAATATAGATGGTAAGGATATTTCAAACAATAATAACAACCGAAATCCTGATACACTAAACGCGTCGATACAAAAAGGGAATTCAAGGGTTAACCTTCTATGGAACGCCCCCGATGGATCTATGTTGCAATTACTTTTAGGTAAAAATGCTTATGAGGTTACGGTAATGCAGGCTTATAAGTAAAATTGTGGTAATAAGAACAAGAGTTGAACTATATAAAATAAAAAAGACCCGTGAGTGGAAGCCCCTGGGTCTTTAAACTACTAACCGTTGTAACATGGTTAATAGTGAGCTGCAAATGTACGTCGCATATTTTTTATAGCCTAATAAATGGTGGTTTTATTTTACAATTAAATCATATTTATCTAACAAACCCTTAAGTCCTTCTGTTGAAAAGATGGCTCTTTTAAGCTTATTTCGTTCAGGGTCAATAGAAAAGTTATAGCTTGTGGTGAAATCTGCTTTGTTTGCAATTGCATCAATAAATACCGCCTTGTGCAGGTTACAGTTGTCAAAAGTAACACCTGTCAAATCAGTTTTCATAAAGTCAACGGCAATCATACTACAATTACTAAAAATTGTTGCACTAATTTTTAGCGTATAGAACTTTGCATAATCAAGCATGCAATCTTTAAATTCTATTTCAAACAACAGCGGATCTACCATTGAAAAGTTTACACCATTAAAATCGCAATCGGTAAAAACAGCTCCCCTAAAGGCTACATAGTTAATCTTAGCTTCATAAAAATTGCATGAAATAAATATGCAGTCTATGAAGGCAACTCCTGTAAAATTACAGGCAGAGAAATCGCAATTTGTAAAGGTGCATCGCTCGAAATCTTTATACATGATATCCTGCTCACTATAGGTGATATCTGTAAAATCCTGAATAATAATATAATTTGATACCATTTTGTAGCTTCATTAAGGTAGGACAAGATAGCCAAATTGGTGAGTATATTAACTAACTAATATGTTTTAGGAAAAATATAGATTTAGTGCTTTTCAAGTATAATAGTTGTTGATTATTAATTTTTTTTCTTGCTAAATGCTTTTAGTGAGGTTAAATCGGTCATTCTGCATACATACATTGATGTTTATAAGGCTACAAATGAGTTTATTGTGGTGCTATTTAATAATTAACTAAAAAAATCTTATAATTTTTAGTAGGGTATTGTGATAAAAACCTGTTATATCTACAACTTTGATTGAAACCATTAGTGTTGAAGTGTTTTTTGATATTTTTCTATATTGTTAAAGTTTTCTAAACATTTTTTTAATAAAATGTTTTAGATTTGAGTTTTAAATAAAATTATTCGCCTAATATTTATACAATTACCCAATTTTTATGAAAGAAAGTAAATTTTCTGGACGTAAAGCCAAACTGCTCTTTGTTTTTATTTTCGTGCATTGCTTCTTTTTGAGTGGCTTTGCCCAGAATAATAATTGTGCAAATGCAATAACAATTAACCCCAGCCCAACTACACAATGTGGAACGATGGGGCTGGCGTCGTTTGCAGGAGCAACAGCTTCTCCCGAGTCAGATATTTGTACTACTGTTGCAAGGCCGGACGTTTGGTTCCAGTTCACGGCAACGGCTACTGCACATGATATATCATTGTTAAACTTTCCGCCGACCTTAAATCAGGCTGTTGTGATAGGTTTATATGAAGGGAATGTATGTAGTTCTTTAATAAGGAGATTTTGTAGTTCTAATAATTATCTAACTGCAACAGGATTGGTTGTTGGTACTGTATATAAAATTAGGCTTTCACTTGACGCGGCGGCTACAGATCCGTCACTTACATTTTCAGTTTGTATCACAACACCTACACCGCCAGTTTCAGGAGATCCTCTTGAATGTTTAATAAAAACTATTAACCCTGGTTTTGAGCAACCCGTTGTTAGCGGTATGGATTTTGTTAATGATTATACGATGCAGGGCTGGAGGACCACAGCTACAGATCATAAAATTGAAGTTTGGACTAACGGCTATGTAGATGCCGGAGGAACTAATTTGGGCGTTCCTGCATATGAAGGGAATCAGTTTGTCGAGCTTAACGCTAACCAGACCTCGGGTCTATATCAGGATTATGCAACACCGCAGCAAACCGCTTTTACATATAGTTTTGCCCACAGGGGAAGACGTGGAGTAGATACTATGCAATTATTTGCGGGTCCCCCCGGAGGCAACTATTTGCCCGTTGGACCTCAGATCGCTACAGGTAATACAGCTTGGGCAGTCTATACAGGTACATATACTGTTCCTGCTGGTCAGCCGGTAACAAGGTTTATCTTTCAAGCTGTAAATGGTTCAACAGGAGATAATTCTATAGGTAACTTTCTCGATGCAATTTCATTTGTAGCTAATAATGGTATTATAACATCATCGCCTCATTATTTAAATTGTGGTGCTACATCTACACCAATTTCTGCAACAGGTGCCGGGGGCATATGGTCTGCACATACCGACAACCCCGGCCCTGTAACAATTGCAGATGTAAATTCTGAAAACACTACCGTTTCTGATTTTGTGGAAACGGGAACATATCGCTTTGAGTGGTCAAATTCGTATTGTTCGAGTACCCTTGAAGTGATATATTATGGTAGTTCGCCACCACCACCGGTAATTCAGGATATAACATATTGTGTTGGGCAAACCCCGGCACCACTTTCAGATCAGGTTCAGATATTGCCTGGTTTTAATATAGTTTGGGGAACTTTAGATGGATCAATGCCTACTCCTTCAACAAGCTCGACAGGAACAACAATATACTATGTTACCCAAAGTTCTCCATCAGGCTGTGAAAGCTTTTTTGTAGAGCTAAATGTTATAGTAAGAGCGCCGGATTCTCAGGTGGCCGATTTTACAATTCCTCCATCTGTTTGTAGCACATCAGCAGATGTTCTTCCAACCCTTGCAACTGATTTCGCTACAGGTGGACAATTTACAGGTTCTAATGGCCTGGTGATTGACCCTGCTACTGGTGAGATAAATGTTACAGCGAGTGGACCGGGCACCTATGCCGTGACATATACTGTAGACGCAGATTTAGAAGGCTGTCTTTCTGCAGCTACTAATACAGAAAATATAACAATTACAAATTTTGCAGAATCAATAGATGTTACTTTTCAGCAACCTACCTGCAATACTTCTACCGGAACCATTACTATAAACTCTCCAACCGGAGCAGGTTTTACGTATAGTATTAATGGTGTTGACTTTCAGCCAGGTACTACGTTTGCTGGGTTAGCTTCAGATACATATACCATAACTGTTAACAATCCTTCAGGATGTATTTCAGCATTTCCAGGTTATGTTATAAATCCGCAACCGTCTACTCCTGCAGTTGCTACTGTTACTTCAGTACAGCCAACATGTCCTGCACCTACAGGTTCTATTACTGTGACTGCTCCCGTAGGAACAGGCTTAACATATAGTATAAACGGAGTAGACTTTGAAACAACAACTACATTTGATAATCTTACTCCGGGAACATATAATGTAACGGTTGTAAATGCTGACGGATGTAGTTCTGTGTTAACTGGCGTTGTAATAAGCCCGGTACCGGGAGCTCCTGCTGTACCGGTTCTAACAATTGTTCAGCCATCTTGTACAAGTACTACAGGTACTATTACAGTAAATTCACCAACAGGAAATACTCTTACGTATAGTATTAACGGAGTAGATTTTCAGTCAACAACTACTTTTGCAAATGTAGTTGCGGGTACGTATAATGTAACAGTCAGAACTACCACTGGATGTGAGTCTGTTTTAAACAATGTAGTAGTAAACACACCGCCATCACCTGTACCTCCAATTCCTCAACCAGCTCCATTAGAAGTTTGTGATGACAATAATGATGGGTATGGAGTATTTAACTTATTACCAAGATTACAGGAAATTGAGGCTGCTATGGCAGACGTAACTGCAACAGCCTACGAGACGCTAAGTGACGCTAATCAAAAAGTAAATGCTATAGGCATGCCTGGAGATTATTCTAATATCAATCCTAATACGCAAACTATATTTATTGGTGTACAGTCTAACACTACAGGTTGTTCTAATACTACGACACTTCAGCTGATTGTGAACGGACGTCCAGTTATCCCTGTTGTTTCCGGACTAACTTTATGCGAGACCAGCCCTATACCTGATGGCATAGAAGAATTTGACTTAACCTTAAACGATGATGCCGCCCGTGGTGGTGATGCGAGCCTTACGGTTCAGTATTACTTAACGCAGGTTGATGCACAAAATAACCTAACGCCTATTACAGGCCCGGAAGCATATAATAACATTAATCCCAACCAGCAGACTATTTGGGTCGCAGTATCCAACGGTTTTGGCTGCCGCAGTGTATCATCATTTACCATTATCGTAAACCCGTTACCGGTATTAAGCACCGACCCTGCAGACTTCATTGCCACCGAGTGTGAAGAACTGCCTGGCGAGGCTGATTTTGACCTTGACCAGATTGCAACAGCGGTAACGGCAGGCTCCGCGAGCTATGTAGTGTATTTCTACCAGACCCAGGCCCAGGCACTGGCTGGGGGTGCTGATTTTGAACCGGGCCCAACCTACCTTTCGGGCGATGCCGATATCTGGGCCAGGGTAATTAACCCTACCACGAACTGCGTAAGGGTAGCCCGTGTGGAACTAAACGTAATCCCTGCCCCTATTGCCACCACCCCTGCACCTATTGCAGAATGTGATGACAACAACGACGGCTTTGCAAGGTTTAACCTTACACCAGCCATGCAGGCTATTGAGGCCGCTATCCCCGATGTAACGGTAAGCGCCTTTGAGACCCAGAGCGATGCTGACCTAAATGTAAATGTAATACCGTCACCCGAGGCCTATGACAATATCGTAGCAGGTACCCAGACCCTGTACCTAAGGGTACAGTCGGACCTTACGGACTGCTATGATACGGTAACCCTTGTGCTGATTGTAAACCCAAGGCCTGATGCCCACAGCCCGGCGCAGCCTTATGCGCTGTGTGATGACGGTACCAGCGATACTGATGGCATAGCCCATTTTAACCTGAACAGCCAGAGTGCTGAGATACTTGCAGGCTTAGACCCTGCGCAGTACACAGTAGACTATTACACCGACGCTGCAGCTACACCTGCCAGCCTTATCGGTACACCGGGCAACTACCCATCGGCAACAGCTACGGTGTATGCCAAAGTAACCAATACAGCCACAGGCTGTTTCTATATCGTAGCGGTACGCCTTGTGGTGAATGCCCTTCCGGTGCTTATTACCAATGAGTACAGCTACTCGCTGTGTGATACCACACTGCCGGCCAACAAAGAGACCTTTGACCTTACCACTACCATCGATAAATTCATCACCGATGAAAACCTAAACGGTGTAGCGGTAACCTTCCATACCACCCTTGCCGATGCGCAAGGGGGCACCAATGCCCTTACCGACGCCCAGGCACAGGCGTATGAGAACACTTCACAGGTACAGAGCCTTTATGTGCGCTTTACGGTAACCACTACAGGCTGCTTCAGGCTTGGCTACCTTGATATCAGGGTAGAGCCGCAGCCGGTACTTACCCTTCCCTCACAGGATGAGCTAACGGTATGTGATACCGATGGCAACGGTATCGGTGAGTTTAACCTTGAAGCCTTAAAAGAAACCCTTGCCAATGGTGATACAAGCCTTGTGATCACCTTCCACCTAACGGCGGAGGAAGCACTATCGGGGGCCAACCCGATCGGTAATACGACCGACTACAGGAATGACCACCCGGGCACACAAACCCTTTGGGTAAGGGCAGTGAGCAGTACTACAGGCTGCTTTAACACCACGCCATTCCCGGTTACCCTTATAGTAACCCCTGCACCGCAGGCACCAAAGCTACAGGATATCACCCTTTGTGATGATACCGACAACAATGGGCAGGACGGGGCGCTAAGGACAGACCTTACAGTATATGAAACACAGATAAAAGAAGCAGTAGCCCCTGTGGAAGTAACAATCACCTATTACCTTTCACAAGGCTGATGCTGATGCGGGTAGTAACGGTATTGCCAGCCCTGCAAGGCACATTGCCAGGGATGGGCAGGTGATCTGGGTAAGGGTAGAGAATACCGCAGGCTGCTATAGCCTTACGAGCTTTACCATCCATATCAACAAGCCACACCAGTTGGTAACCCCAACACCCCTTGCCGTATGTAACGAGGCACTGCCAAATGACGGTATTGCGGAGTTTAACCTTACACAAAAAGACGATGAGATACTGGGCCCTGATGGGGTAGGCATGGACTACGTTGTAGACTACTTTACCACCGACCCAAAAACAGACAGCACCGCCGTGGCAATCGCCACCCCGGATGCCTATGTAAATACAGACAGCAATGGAGCAGCCCAAAACCCAAGGACGATCTGGGTAAGGGTAACCACCACCCAGGGGTGTGTTAGCTATACCACCCTGACCATAAGGGTGCTTCCGCTACCTGTACCCAACTTTAACCCAGCCCCACTTGAGGTATGCGACCAGGATACTACAGTAGTAGGCAGTGAGCCCTTTGACCTTACCCTTGCACAGGATGATATCCGCAACAACGGTACTAACTACCTGTTCAGCTATTATACCACAGAAGAGGATGCCCAGGCAGGCACCAATGCGATACCTGACCCAACCAGCCACAACAGTGCCAGTGGCAGTGTATGGGTAAGGGTTGAGGCCAATACTAATAACCCATCTGATTTGAGGTGCTTCCAGATAGTGGAGCTTGAACTAATAGTGAACCCACTGCCACCGATAGCCGACCTTGCCGACTATGGTATCTGTAACGACACCCCTGCATCCCCGACAGCCTTTAACCTGAAGGAGTATGTAGAGACAGCCCTTGGCGGTAATACAGGTACCATTTACACTATAGGCTACTTTAGCGATGCAGCCCTTACCACACGTGCCACGCCAATAACAGGGTATGTCGTAACAGGCAGTGCAACGGTATACATAGAAGTAGTTAACAACGACACAGGTTGCAGGATCGTAAAAGAGCTTAAGCTTATCGTAGAGCAGCAGGCAGTAGCCAACCCTGTGGCAGACCCTGCGGCGGTATGTGATACCGATGCAGATAACGACGGCAGGGCCTCAGGATGGGATTTAACCCTACTTGCACCTGAAGTACTTGGCGCTCAGGACCCGGCTGTATTCCTTGTAAGCTATTACGATATTGACCCATCTACAGTCCCTGCGCCACAGCCTATACAAGACCCTGAAAACTATACCAACCAAACCCCGGAGAGCCAGGTGATCTGGATCGTAGTGACCAACAGCGATACCGTGCAGGATACCCCATGCAGTGCCACCACTACGGTAACCCTAAGGGTAGAGCGCAGGGCAGAGCCTGTTATCACAACAGCAGATGGCAGCGATACGGTATGTATCGAATTTGGAGAGAGCGAAGGCGAGTTGGAACTTAACAGCGGTGTAGTACCAAACGGCCACACCTACCTTTGGTACAAAGACGGGGTACTGCTAACCGATAGTGACGACTCAGGAAGCTATATCGCCAAAACAGGCGGCGTATACACTGTAGTAGTAACGGGCCCTGCGCCACTGGAATGTGTCTCTGATGAATCGGCAGGCTTTACAGTTATCGAATCAGGGCAGGCATCAGCCATAGGCCAGGGGTACTATGTAACCAACTACTTTAGCGATAACCAGACCATAACGGTAACAGTAGAAGGAAACGGGGAGTACACCTACCAGCTGGATAACGGCCCAAGGCAGGAATCTCCGGTATTCACTAATGTATCCCCGGGCTACCACAGTGTTACGGTATGGGATGAGAAAACAGATTTTCCATGCCAGGAGCTGGTCTTAAATGGGGTAAGCATTGTAGACTACCCGAACTTCTTTACCCCTAACGGTGATGGTTTCCATGACACGTGGAACATCATAGGCTTAAGCGGTACAGGATCGGTGATCTATATCTTTGACCGCTATGGCAAGCTTATCAAACAGATAAGCCCGGACCTTGAGAGCAGCGGATGGGACGGAACGCTAAACGGTACCCCGGTACCTGCAACGGACTACTGGTTCACGGTGACCTACCCTGAGTTTGACGGCACCACAACGGTAACCAAAGAATTTAAATCGCATTTCTCACTGAAGAGATAAACAAAGGGAAACCACAATAATCAAGAACCCCGGACAGCGAAAGCTGCCAGGGGTTTGTTTTGTAAGGCAAAAGTTAAAAAGGCAGATGGGAAAAGAAAAGTTTAAAGAAAGCGCTAACGTTTATGCCTAGCCCTGATAGAGGCGGCATCCTGCCCGGCAAAGCCAAAGGGCAGATACAGCCGATAGCAGGAAATAGCTTTAAATAAATACGCTGATAAAACGCATAATATTTTCACAATTATCTTTTTCGCAACATTAAACCAGTCATTTAAGTAATAACTTTATATAAAATGCTTGGCAGATATCCCTCGAAAAACTTGACGAAAGTATGAATAGTAGATGCTTTAAAGTTGTCAAGAATTGCCGACAATTACATTTAAAGGTTATTAAAAATTCGGGAATTACTAATTGATCCATCTACAATATATAGGTCGCTATTTAGGCGGTTAATATTTCACTATTCAGGGTTGGATTTGAAAAATGACTGACAATGTGTTGGCGTGAGCACTTGCAATGATTCCAAAATTAAACTGATAATGCAGTAACACTATGAAAATTTTACTTACAGGTGCTACAGGATATATAGCCCAAAGGCTACTCCCAGTTCTTTTAGAACAGGGCCACAATGTAGTGTGTTGCGTACGTGATAAATCGCGTTTTAATGTAAAAAAATATTGTAAAGAAAATATACCTGAAGTAATCGAGGTCGATTTTTTAGATAAAACCAGTCTTGAAGCATTTCCGATAGATATCGATGTTGCCTATTATTTAGTACATTCTATGAGTACTTCCGGCGATTTTGGAAGCAAGGAAGAGGCTTCGGCACGGAACTTCGTAGAAGCTGTAGGTAAAACTGCTGCAAGGCAGATAATTTACCTCAGCGGGATTGTTAATGATTCTAAACTCTCCAAGCATCTGGCATCACGTAAGCAAGTTGAGCAGATACTGAATTCAGGAAGCAAGCCTGTCACAACTCTAAGGGCTGGCATTATCGTAGGTTCAGGCAGTGCCTCTTTTGAAATCATACGCGACCTTGTTGAGAAACTTCCAGTTATGGTGGCACCTAAATGGGTCAAGACCAAATGCCAGCCCATTTCAATCAGGAATGTGATCGAATTTTTATCTGGGGTACTGAATCAAGCCTTCACTTTCGGAAAGCACTATGATATTTATGGGCCGGATATTTTAACCTATAAAGAAATGCTGTTGGAGTTTGCCGCTGAGCGGGGATTAAAACGCCATATAATCACGGTACCCGTAATGACGCCTAAGCTATCATCGTACTGGCTTTATTTTGTTACCTCAACATCCTATGCGTTGGCAAAAAATCTGGTTGACAGTATGAGCGTGGATGTTGTCGCTGAGCCAAATGATCTCAAGGAAAAGCTCGGGATTACCCCTATATCCTATAGGGAAGCGATAAAAATTGCCTTTGATAAAATTGAACAGAATCTTGTACTTTCAAGCTGGAAAGATGCCATGGGTGGGACCTATTCAAAGCAGATGGTTCAGAAGCAGTTAAAGGTTCCGCAGTTTGGAGTGTTCACAGATAAGAAAAAACGAGTGGCAATTGATCCTATCAAAGCACAGGAGCGAATTTTCGCTATTGGTGGCGCATCAGGCTGGTATTATGCTAATTGGCTTTGGGGGTTTCGTGGCTTTTTGGATAAGCTTTTTGGGGGCGTTGGCCTTAACCGCGGTCGAAGGGATGCCACTTTGGTAAGCAGAGGCGATACTCTTGATTTTTGGAGAGTCATTTATGCGAGTCCGGAAGAGAAGCGCCTGCTGCTCTATGCCGAAATGAGGCTCCCTGGTGAGGCTTGGCTTGAGTTTAGGATAAAGGGCGATACTGTTTACCAAACCGCCACTTTTAGGCCTTTGGGCATAGCAGGCAGATTGTACTGGTATGCTGTGTTGCCATTTCACTATTTTATTTTCAATGGGATGATCAATAAAATTGTTGCGAAGGAATAATTAACCCTATAAAACAATGGACATTTAGCCTAAGAAATAAGCGAGAAAGCAGTTGCCAGGATTTTGCTTTATAGTAAGAAATGCAGAGGCAGAAAAGATAGACAGAAATTTAAAAGCTTACAGTCTGATTCTCCTATATTATTAATTGGATCTCACGCCGCTTGTGAATTTTTGTAAATGTAAGATTAAGAAAATTACTAGTAAAGCCAGAGGAAACCGCTTTCAGAACTTGATTTTTTTTTTGACTAAACACACAATGATTGCAGCGATACGATAGTCTGATTAATAATATGATAAAGATTCTTGAATATGAAACACTACCATTTTCTATCTAAAAATTTTTCCAATAATCTGGCCAATCTCTGCGAAGTCATCATGGTTGCTTACAGCCCTTTTCTCAGCAACATTCTGATAGGTTTTAGAGAAAGGATAAATAAGCATATAATTATTGTTTCTTAATTTATCATTTAAAATTTCTGGTACATTGCGCATTCGAGGGAAGTAAGATTGCATACCACTATCGGCCATCATTACAATCAAACCTTGATTTTCTTCAAGTTCCAAAGCAGCAAGCTCTGCATCTCTCCAAGAATTTACTATGTTAAATTTAGCCTCAATATTAGCTTTAGCAATAATGCGCTTGAGAACTTTTACGGTTTCATCGCCAGCGTAAAACTGTATTGTGGCGCCTGAATTCCGTGCAATATTCCATATTCTTAAAAGCGAATGAAAAAAGCCGGCTTCGCGCTCTGCATTTGAGGGGATAAGTACTATATATTTTTTGACTGTTGCCACTGGCTGTACCGCATGGTAGATCATTATGTTAATATGTTTATTGCGCAAGTAGCCATTATGCATGTTGTACACAAATGATGTTGAGAAACCTTTACCGCCCTCGAGGCCTATGATAAGATCTGTGACATTTTGCTCCTTAATTACATTGTTAATTCCAATAACTACATCGTTATCATGCCGTGTAATAGGTTTTAACTTTACATCTGCTGCTGCTGCCATGTTTACGGCAGTACCCAATATTTTTTGTGCATTTTTAGCGGAAGATTCATTCATGTCGTCATTAATCACGTTCACCGCGAACAGTCTGTCTTTATTGGAATGCGTTTTTACAAGCAGCCCCAGGTTAACTAACTTTTCTACAGTCTGTTCATGGTTCACCGCAAGCAATATTTTTTCCAGTTCCTCACTATTTCCGGATACTGTTTCGTCTTTGTCTACATCGGCAATCCTTTGGGCGCTTGCCATAGAGACGAAAGACGAAACTGTACAGGAAATTAGTATTAACAATATGCTGCCGTTAAGGACGTGCTCGTTTAGTAACCTTACTGGTTCGCCGGCTGCATTTTCAGATATTATGATATTGTATCCAACCATCACCGAGGCTAGTGTCGCTGCTGCAGATGCAGCACTAAGCCCAAAGATCAACTGCCCCTCATCATTTGTTAAACGGAAGGTCTTTTTAGTCAAGAGTGCAGCAACATATTTTCCACCTATAGAGGCAACAATCATTATTGATGCTACTCCCAAGGTCTCCCAGCTTTTTATAAAGGCAGAGAAATCAATCAGCATCCCTACACTTATCAAAAAGAAGGGGATAAAAATGGCGTTGCCCACAAAATCCACACGGTTCATTAGTGAGGAGGTATGGGGTATCAACCTATTTAGTGCCAACCCTGCAAAGAATGCTCCAATAATTGCTTCGATGCCTGCCAATTCAGCCAGCAAGGCAGCTAGGTATATCATTACGATAACAAAAATATATTGTGATATTTTGTCTTCCACTGTCTTAAAAAACCATCGGGCAATGATAGGAAAGAGTAGCAAGACAACTAGTGCAAATACAGTCATGGATATCGAGAGCTTAAGCCAGAACTCAGTTCCGACTTCTCCCTGTGACATACCAACAACTACAGCTAGTACTAATAGCGAGAGTACATCGGTAATCATCGTACCCCCAACGGTTATATTTACTGAGAGGTTTTTGGCTATGCCGAGCTTACTCACCATAGGATACACGATAAGGGTGTGGGACGAAAAAAGGCTGGCGAACAATACTGAGGTAAGGAGCGAAAATTGCAGGATAAAGTAGCCCCCAATAAGACCCAGTAAAAAGGGGACAATAAAAGTGTAGATAGAAAAGGTGATGCTTTTCCATTTATTCTTTTTAAAATCACCCATGTCAATTTCAAGTCCCGCAAGAAACATAATGTACAATAGACCGGTAGTTCCTGTCACAACAACGCTGCTATCTCGCGAAAGCACATTGAAGCCATTAGGGCCTATAACGGCACCTGCTATAATTAGGCCCAGTAAGTGCGGCACTTTTATTTTGTTCAGTAGCAATGGTATGCAAAGGATAATAATAAGCTCGATAAGAAATTTTAAAAGCGGGTCCTCGATCGGGAGGCTTACATGGTGTATGCTTAATAACATAATTTATTTTTTTGGGGAGGGAGTCAATTCTACTGAAAATTTCGCTGTGCAGTTATCCTTGCCCGTAATGGTTTGCATGCCCTTGATCACTTTTTTCCTGACATCATCAAGCACAACATTCATTTTTACCTTATTTTTTGCTGTACTGTCGGTAGCAAAATCCAGTATTATTTTATTGTCAGTAAATTTAGTCCTGTAAACACGCACAAGTTTATCGTTGTTAAGTACATTGGCAAATACTCCGAGTGAATCTGAAGCAAATTGCCACACTTCGTTACGCTGGTCCCCAATGACGTAATTACTGCAATTGGATTCCCGGCAAACCATTTTGCTGCTCCATTGTACACCAAGGCTGTCCGGCCAGGTTTTAGCAATAAGTGTATCGGTCTGTACCTCTATATCTTTCAAAGCAAATACGCTGTCCCGCATTTTTAAAAGCTGTTTATAGTCCGCTTCCTTTGTTTCAAATTCCTGCTCACGAACTGTAAGTGCCCTTTCGCGTTCGGCAAGCCCTTCTTCCTTTTTATGGTCGCAGGAAATAATTAAAAGTAGTACGGTAAAAAGCAGTGGTAATTTTTTAAAAGCCATAGTAGTGATTTTGAAGAATTACAATTTAATCAAAGTGTGACTTTAAAGGCTTTAAAAAAATCATAAAACATAAAAAAAAACTGTACTTCTTGATTTTATGTCAAAATAATAAAGCAGCTAAATGTCCTTAAAATCTTATTTGATTTTTCAGAGCCATAAGATTGATTGAACGGTCATGGTCACTAACTTCCATTTTAACCTACCTGTTGAATGCCCGTATAGCGATGGAACAATCAAGCCAGAGAAAAGTGTTTTTGCAACTTACCACAACTGATTTCAAATTTTTTGCAGATACCTTGGCTACAACTTTCAGAGAGGTTTTGGAAAAAGATTCCCGGATTTTTCAAACGCAGCTGATACACCCGCTGATCAGTACATGCTTTTACAAGCTGGCCCCACTATCAGGCAAGGGTATAAATTTTGCGATGACTGATCCTTATATATTAGCAGGTGAATTTGCTAAGCACGATAATCACAGCCGTGCTTTTAAGCAATATGAAAATAAAATGCGCCCCTATGTGGCATTTTGCCAAAACTGCCCCTTGGTGTACCGCGTATTGTTTATCCAACCTCAGTTTTGGATGTTACGTTGTTAAATAATATTTTGTAAATTATTGAAATTAAGATAGTTAATTCAATAATGGCATTTCTTGTAAACAAAGAAAAGAAAAGAAAAAGTGACATTGAACTGCCTAATTACAATAAATTTTCTGCCTGAAAAAATAATTATTTTACAAGTTGAACTTCTTGTCTTTACCGCTTTCAGCTAATCTGGATTTTCCATATATTTAGATGGTTAAGATTTAACAAGCTATATTCTCATGGACGACTTACAGTATACATTCATTAAGCCGGATAAGGAGCTTGCAGACTTTGTGGAAAGCTTTGGAGTATTTTACATGGGGCTTGGGCAGCCTAAAGAAGTGATTATAATACCTGATGGGAAAATAGATTTGTTCTTTACACAATCGGGACAAGGAGCTTTTAATGTAGTGCTTACAGGATTAGAAACCCTGCCCAAGCAAAGGAGCATAGCGCCCGGGACACTTTTTTTTGATATTAATTTTAAACCGCTGGGTGTAGAATATATTTTGCGTACCCCAATTGCCAATATAGTAAACAGCGCAAAATACCTTCCGGATGATTTTTGGAATTTCGACGCTGCTACTTTAAAAGATTTTAATGCATTCCATAAAAAAGCAACACAAAAAATCAAAGAGCTCCTGCCTATTGAAATTGATGAACGTAAACGAAGGCTTTTTGAGTTGATTTACGCTTCAAACGGGGAGATGAGTATAAAGGAACTCTCAATTAAATTGAACTGGAGCGGTAGGCAAATGAACCGTTATTTTAATAGCCGCTTTGGGATGCCGTTAAAAGCATATTGCAATATATTACGCTTTAGGGTATCCTTAGAACATATAGCGCAAGGTGAAATTTCTCCCAAGCTCAACTTTACCGATCAAAACCATTTTATAAAAGAAATAAAAAAATTTTCAGGAGTAGTACCCAAAGAATTATTTAAAAATAAAAACGACCGATTTGTACTATTATCCGTGTTGAAACAGCAATAGTTTTGCCTGTAAATTAATTATTCAAAAGATGATATTACAGGATAAATCGGTGGCTATTATAGGCGGGGGGCCTGGAGGCCTTACACTAGCCAGGCTTTTGCAACTAAAAGGGGCAAAAGTTAAAGTATACGAGAGAGATGCAGATGAAAATGCCCGTGTACAGGGATCGCCCCTTGATCTGCATGCAGAATCGGGACTGGCTGCATTAGACGAAGCGAAACTTATAGACGCTTTTAAAGAAAATTTTCTCCCCGGGGCCGATAAAATGATCATAACAAATGAACTAGCAGAAGTATTTTATAGTGATCATGCCACTAAAGAACCTGAAAATTTTGAGCATGCGCATTTCAGGCCTGAAATAGACCGTGGTACTCTACGAAAAATACTATTAGATTCCCTAGATCCCGGAGTGGTAGAATGGGCAAGCCAATTTGTTTCTATGGAACAGCAGGGGGAAGGATGGCTGTTGCACTTTAAAAACAGGCTGCCCCTTTATGCAGATGTCGTTATTGCTGCAGACGGTGCCAATTCCAAAATCCGTCCTTATGTAACCAGCATAAAACCTTTTTACTCGGGTATAACAATGCTTGAAGGTGTTACAGCTGCTCCCAAGGAATTATTGCCAAATATCGATGCGCTGCTAAAGGGTGGAAAAATTATGGCTTTCGGAAATGGGGAAAACCTGATAATTGGGCAGAAAGGAAATGGCGAGATAGGCTTTTATGCCAGTTTTAGAGCAAATGAGGACTGGACTACTAACATTGGTTTAGACTTTACAGATAATGCAGAGGTATTGAGGTGGTTTAAAGAAACCTACACCGGATGGAACAGCATTTGGGAAGAACTATTTGTCAACGCATCACAGCCCTATATTCCGCGCCCCATCTATTGTGTACCTATCAATCAATCCTGGCAATCTCTGCCTAATGTGACACTACTTGGTGATGCCGCGCATGTAATGCCGCCATTTGCCGGTGAAGGGGTAAACATGGCGATGCTTGATGCCCTTGAGCTAAGCCGATGCCTTACGTCAAAAGATTTAAATTCGCTAGAACAGGCTATAACTTCTTACGAAATGAACATGCGCAAAAGGGCAGCCCAGGCAGCCCAGGAATCACTTGATAACGGCGTACTTATGCATTCAGAGGAGGCACTAGCTGCAATTATTAACATATTTGATACACATTAAATATAACAAGCCCAATATTAGATTTTAGTAAGAAGATCATATATAGAGATATTTATATAAAATTATTGTGCCGTCGACGACGGCACAATTTGTATCAATGAAAATTTCAATAGGACTAATTTTTTATTTTTCTATTTGACTTCTTAAAATGATATTCCAGTCAATTATTTAACAATCAATTTTTTAGCTGTATTATGAGAAGTGGAACTTATTGTAACTGTATATATCCCCGCAGCTAAATTGTGATTTATTGGTGTTGTTCCTTTATGTGTACTTACCAAAACCTCTCTGCCGTTCATATCATTAATTCTCACTGTAGCCATTTCACCTGCCGGCAATTCAGGCATTACAATATAAAATTCATTGTTTGTAGACGGGTTTGGATAAATTACTGTTAGTGAATCATCTTCCGCTTTAACTTCTCCTTCATAGTTTACATTATTTTTTGCCACGACAGTTGTCTGAAATAACCATTGCGCACTTTCCCAACTATTTTGAGCTCCGGAGTATTGAGCAGTACCGTTAAGATTTTCAATATGGATCATATTACCCGTTTGCCATCTGTTCCTGATTCTTACCCAGGTACCATCAACATTTTCGTTGGACCATTGTGCGCTCCACCATGTAGATAATCCGGCCGTACATTGTACTGATCCCGTTAAGTTTTCAATATGCAGTATATCTCCTGTGCCGACATTTTTTAATACAAAATACGTGGCATCCACGGCTACTTTTTGCCATTTGTAATTATTGTTCGCTACCGTTGCGCCATACCCTGCGTTGGCACCGGCATCATATAAGTAATTATTGGTCCACCTGTTTTTAATGGTAATATAGTCGCCTGTGGTGCTACTGTTGTTAACGGTAACGGTGCAGGTATTTGTTTTGTTGCCATTTACAGTCGTTACGGTTATTGTCGCCGTTCCGCTTGAAATTGCAGTAACCAAACCTGAAGAATTGACTGTTGCAACACCGGTATTACTTGAAGCATAAGTAACAGATTTATTCGTTGCATTAGAAGGTAGTACCGTTGGTGTTAATTGTAAAGTAGCGCCGATGTTCAGCGTAGCTGTTGAAGGCGATAGCGTTACCGCAGTAACAGCAACAGCTGAGCCTGAACAGTTAGCATTTGGCATCCATGAAAACGCCCCCATCCCGCTGGTGTTCTCATTGGTAGTTGCATTACCACCCCTGTTGGCGTAATTCATGTTGCAATACGTTGCATTACCATTTGGTGAACCTGCTATAAGTACAAAATAACCTCTTCCCCAATCCCTGTTTAGTGCATTATTGTTTGGAAATTCTTTACCCGTTCCATTAACTGAAATATTATTAAAGGTAAGATTGTAGATACCGTCACCGGATCTTTTATTTATAGAAATAGCATCGTTTCTGGAATCTACAATATCAATATTATAAAGCTGAACATTCTTAACCTGAGTTCCGGCGTTACTGGCACTAAAAATATCCACTGCCGCTACAGGATTGTTGTACGTATCATTAAATGTTCCGCAGGTGGTTATCGTGATGTCATGTATTTCATGGCTGCCATTATTATTAAATGGAGCTCCGTCAAAATTATTACTTATTCGTACACCGGCCTCCAGGTTGTCTTTTATAATTAAGTTATAGGCTTTATTATCTTTTCCTCCATAAATCGCTAAACCGGAAGCACGCCAACAGTTTTCTGAAGTATTGTATCTAAAAGTATTGTTAATACATTCCTGCCCATTTGCAGACCATATTGCCTGATCATCATCCCCATTATTTCTAAAATTACAATATTCCACAATAGCATTTGAGGTTCCTTTGCAAAGATTAATCCCATCGGCATAATTATTTCTAAAGCGACAATGAGACAATGTAAATCCATCGGCGATTGCCGGGCCGCCAACATTGTATTGCGCAATCCATGCACCGCATTCAAAGTGTTCTGCCCAAATATTCTTTATTGTAGAGGCAGTTGTAAAAACGCCATTTATCGCCTTATAAGAATTACTTCTGGAAGTTGAATTTGTGGTTAGATAAAGGTCACCAAATGAGATGTTAGTTGCATTTGCTCTTAATCCACCGTTACCGGTACTGGCGTTCGTAAAATTAATTTGAGTATACCACATTCCCGCGCCTAGTAACGATGTATTGGAAGCACCAAAATACAATTCGCGGTTAACATTGAAAACACCGCTGGGAATAAATATTTTTTTGCCACCGTTTTGATCAATAAAAGTTTGAAGGTCATTTCCATTTCCGGTGTAAGTTACCGAACCGGCTGGGGCAGTAATACTGGCAGGAACCGGTTCCATCTCAGCATAATCCAAATGGATATTACCTGTTTCCCTTATCAGTTTTAATGTTCCGGATACAGCGATTTTAGCCGGAAGTTTGTATCGTACTTCGTCAAAGCGCATACGTGGATTTTGATTTGTAATTCCATTATTATTTGGATTCCCGTTGTTCCATAAATATTCCCATGACCAGTTTGAGGTGAGTGTCAGGGTTGTAATCTTCGTGTTACCATTATAAAGTCCTAGTGTGGCTGTTTGTCCATCATGAATGCTGTAACGAATCACAAGTCCATCGGCAGCTTCTGTTAATGTCCACTGTACTGTAGCGTTTGCAGCTGACATGTTTACGCATTGCTGGTTTGATGCTTCAGACTGTATATCAGCTTGCGAATATGATTTTGAAGTAACTGTAGCACCATTAGACAGTTGGCCTGAGTTTGCTTCATATCGTTTATATGGAGCATTGTAATAGCCACGCTGCGCATATAAATTAGAGGTAAGTAAAAACAGTAAGACAAATATTGCAAAGCAATATTTTAATCTTTTAAAATTAACATCGTGTAGTTGGTTGATCATAATCTTGGTTTTTAGTTGGTTTGTAATTTTAATTTTTGACTAAGCTATTCCATCAAAGAAAAAAATAAAAAAGATGTACAAAAAATCAAGATAACTATAACGTTGTAGTGTGTTTAAGTTTTTGATTGTCAATGTTTTTGTTGTCGTGTAAAAATTCAAAGATCAAGAAAAAGTAAAGTTGAAAAATATTAAATATTTGCTCCGCATGCTACTTGTCAAAGCCGATACCATGATCTGAAGCCTCAATTTTATAATATTTTTTATTGGGAGATCCTTACATGAGTTTCGTATATCGCAATTCTTTAGTTTGGAAGATGAAATCTTTGTTACAGGAGCTATATTTCCGTGGAGTATATTAATGAGTTCGATATCAAATTACTAAAAAGTTTGAGCCTTCAGGAGTTTTGAATTCGCTATGCGAACATTGAGTGGAATTGAAGTTACACATATGTTGAGGAAAATCAGACTACTAATCCTGTAATAAATTTGCCAAAATCATTCTATAAATTGTCTTCATAGAGTTTGCTAAACGCTCTTAGATTTTAAAGAGCAAATGAAACAGAACCCTTGCTAATTACTTTATTAATAATAATCGTTTTTACGAAAAAGGCTATTGACAGATCAATAATCTTTAATTATAGGTCGTCAGGTAATGTAATGGAACACTTAATAGTAATTTTGATATTTTTAGAGGCTTAAAGTTATTAGCAGGTTAAGATTTTTCGGCAAATTTAAACCTTCAAAGATTGTTGAAGTAAATAGTTGTAATTCTGTACAGATCGAAAAAGTTAACTGATGTTAAATCAAAAAGAGTATCAATTTTCTACATCTTAAGTTAATTTAAACGTTTTAAAATGACCGCACGTAAACGTTCTTCATGCTCATCTCCCCAATTCCCGATAGTTGAAATTACAGGAATCAATGTTTTTCCAAAATCTGTCAGGCTATATTCGACTTTAGGAGGCAAAACAGGGTAAATAATTTTTGAAACAAGTTCATGTTCCTCTAACTCCTTCAGCTGAATATTTAAAACCCGGCGCGAAGCATCAGGTATTTTACGCTGCAATTCACTTGGCCTTTTATGGCCCTCATTAATAAACCAAAGCAAACGTATCTTCCATTTACCGTACAGTACTTCACCAATTAGGTCAAGCCCGCAGTTTAAGTTAGGTATTGTTTTTCTTTCATACATATTACAAAAGTAATCCTATGTTCTTATATGTACAATAGGGGAATAATTTATCCCTATATGAATCGTAACTCCTTACTTGTGAGTAAGTAACATACTTGCGAGATTTGTACAATAGAAATTTAAAATACAACGCGATATGGATTATCAAAACGAATTATCAGGGAAGATTGCCTTAGTAACAGGAGGCACGAAAGGAGCTGGAAGAGCAATTGCAGAAAGGCTGCTACAAGCTGGAGCAACTGTTATTATCACTGCAAGAAACGCTCCGGAAAAAGAAAACAGCAAGCTGCATTTCATTCCATCAGACTTAAGTAAAGCAGAAGGAACACAAAAAG
This sequence comes from Flavobacterium psychrophilum, assembly GCA_001708385.1. Taxonomy (NCBI): domain Bacteria; kingdom Pseudomonadati; phylum Bacteroidota; class Flavobacteriia; order Flavobacteriales; family Flavobacteriaceae; genus Flavobacterium; species Flavobacterium psychrophilum. Next base: position 3,852,874 of record CP012388.1, read on the forward strand.
TTGTCAGCGATGTGCTGTCTGCTTACGGAAAGCTTGACATTTTGGTGAACAATCTTGGTTCTTCAACAACACCGGCGGGTGGCTTTAGTGCATTATCTGACGAAGATTGGGAATCAACCTTACAGGCTAATTTGCTTGCTCCGGTTCGACTGGACAGAGGATTTTTACCTCAAATGATAGATCGAAAAAACGGAGTTATTATTCATATAGCTTCTATCCAGGGAATACTGCCACTGTATGACTCTACTTTGCCTTATGCGGCTGCAAAAGCAGGATTAAGAAACTATAGTAAAAGTTTATCGAATGAAGTTTCGCCTAAAGGCGTTCGGGTGCTGACTGTTTCTCCCGGATGGATCAATACAGGAGCATCGAAAGCTTGGTTGGCTGAGATTGCAAGAAACGCCAATAGCACTGTAGAGAAAGCGCAGCAAGGAGTAATGGAAGCATTGGGTGGAATACCATATGGCAGACCTGCTGAGCCGGAAGAAGTTGCTGAATTGGTTGGTTTTCTTGTTTCTCCGAGAGCCAATTATTTATCAGGAACTGAATATGTTATCGACGGCGGTACAGTACCAACAATTTAATAATCCTTAAAAACAATTATAATGAACTTACCAAAAGTATTGACAGACTTGATTAAAGCACAGAACGAATTTGAGGCCGTGACTTACGCCAATTTGTTTTCAGAAACTGCAGTAGTTTTTGACGAAGGAAAAATGCATAGAGGAAGACTTGAAATAGAGCGTTGGATTGATCACTCAAACGAGCACTACCACGCAGTAATGAAACCATTGGAATATACCGAAGACGGTACAACAAGCATCTTAACCGCAGAATGTTCAGGAACATTTCCGGGAAGCCCTATCACACTAAAATTTAACTTTGATATTATTGATGGTCAGATTCAGCATTTAAAAGTAACAGATTAAAATTTAAAAGAGTGTAATTGTTTACTATAAGTTATTTAAATGATAAGGCCATTGGACTCAGTGGCTTTGTTTTTATTTTGCGAAGTGTCAGGTATCACAGTCTAAGACATTGTATGTTCAATTAAAACGTTATTAAGGTATAAAAAAAACATCTTACAATCAGCATAAGGCTATATTGCAAAAAGCCTGCAGTAATAATAATAGCAACTTTCATTACAAACAAATTCGAGGAAATATGCACAATAGATATATCCCTTTGTACATTTCTATACACTGGTTTTTAATCAACTTTGTACGCTACTACTTGAGGCTGATAAAGTAAATAAAATTCAAAATATTTAACTATGATTAAAAGAAAAACATTAATACTGGGTGCCACAACAGATTCCACCCGTTATTCATATTTAGCTGCTGTGCGTCTATCCAATTCCGGGCATACTATTATAAACGTAGGTTTAAAGACAGGAAATGTTGCCGGTGTTGACATTGAAATACCAGGAGAAATATATACAGATATTGACACGATCACTGTGTATATTGGCCCGTCAAAACAGCAACCGTTATACGATTATATTATTAAAACAAATCCTCAACGTATCATTTTTAATCCAGGTACAGAAAATGAAGAACTTAAAAAGTTGGCAAAAGCTCACGGCATAACAACAGAATATGCCTGCACTTTAGTCTTGCTATCATTGGGTCAATATTAATTAAAATTGGCATCGCCAGCATCTAATCGGATGTACTGGAGGTACTCCTATCGGCTTTAAGATTTAGATACAACATCAAAAGCAGCACTTCATTTTAATGGAAGTGCTATTTTTTTTTATAGCTTTTCGCTGATGTTTAATTTTCAATAATTAATTGTCCCCCCTCTTCTTGATAGCCATGAATATAATTATTTTCAGATGCCCGCATTTGCAAGTTGCTGTAAAAGTAAATCTTAAAGGAAAAATGTGCTACAGTAACCGCCTTATATCCATTTTTAAGGGTTTGATGTTTTCTGAACTTTGCATCGTGAGATGAAGTTCTGTAATGTGTTGAACATTTCAACAGCGGTACCGGATTTCGCCTAAGCTTAGTACAAATTAAAAATCATTAAAAATGACAAAGAAACAAAACCGCACCCTGGGTGCATTTGAAAAAACGTTTTGGTTACTGGATCAAATCGATTCTAAAGACTTTGCCCTCGCTGCAGAGGTAGAGGGTAAAGAACCTGTTGCTGCATGGCAATCAGCCATTAGGCAGGTGCAGCAAAGGCATCCTAACCTCGCGGTAAGGATTGTTATGGACGAGTTTAAACGGCCTGTTATACAGCACGTCGACTCATTAGAAATTCCGCTGAGAGTACTGGATGTAGACAGCGAATTTAAATGGGAAGAAGAGGCTGAAAAAGAACTATCAATACGATTTGACACCAGTAATGGTCCGTTGTTAAGAGTAGTTATACTTCAAAAACCTCAGGATACGGTAGTGCTACTGGTAGCAAACCATACATTGGCAGATGGTTCGTCGCTCAATTACCTTTTCAGAGACATTTTAAATGCAGTAACGGGCCAAAAACTGGAAATACTGGCTCCGCAAAAATCTAACGATGAAACTTTAGGTTTGCCTGATGATGTAGCCATTACCGAAACCAAAAGTGAAAGTTATGTGTTTAAAAAGATTGACTCAGTTTATCCGAAGGTAGAAAGTATACGATTTTCTGGCGATAGCACTTTACGAATACTGAAAAAATCCAGATTAGAACAAACAACCGTGCACGGTGCAATTTGTGCGGCTGCAGTAATTGCGAGTAGAAAGCTGCGCAGTGAGTGGGCGAACAAAAAACTTGAGCTGATTTCTCCTATCTGTACCAGGAGGGCACTTGAATTAGATGATAACTTCGGGTTAAACATAACAACGCATCCGGTTTACTTTGAGCCTGAACTTAGCCCTTATTTTTGGGATGTCGCCAGGCTGGCAAAATCAGGCCTCGCGGGAACTGATACCGTAGCGCATGTACAAAATTATATCAACTTTTTCAGGGGACTAACCTTTAACAGTGTTGATATACAACAGATGATTGACGTATTAAAACAAGCTTTTAACCATGATATTATGGTTACTAATCTGGTAAGTGTAAAATACCCTACGGATTTTGGAAAACTGAAGCTAAAATCGGTTTATGGCCCGATGGTGCGTTCAGGCAAAGGTAAAGAGCAAACAATAGGTGCAATAAGCAGCAATGGACAGCTTTGCCTTACCAATACGAGTGACAACCCGATACCGGGTATATTAAAGGAAATGGAAAACATACTTTTAAAAGCTTGCAACGAAAGCACAGAAAGTATTGCCTAATTAACTATAAAACACCATTCAATGCACAGAAACGGTGTATTGTATGGTGTTTTTAAATTTGGATAAATTTAAAAATAAATATAGGAGATCTATTAATAACATGCCCAACGTTAGTTTTATAAAGTTACCGTCTTATATAATTTTGTTATTGATTCTACCAGTAGTCAACTGTCTAATTAAAATAAAGTATTTTACCAAACGTTAGGTAATTAATAATTTTTATTTACATTTGCATCATGAGACCACAGAAAATTTTAGATGCAGATATGATAGCGGGACTTACTAAAGTTTTTAGAGATAAGGGCTACGAAGGAACGAGTTTAAATGATTTAGCAGAAGTAACTGGATTAAAAAAAGCAAGTCTATATCATCGATTTCCAAATGGAAAGCAAGAGATGGCAGAATCTGTATTAAGCGATATAGATCAGTGGGTTGATGATAATATTTTCTTTCCGTTATTGGACGAAAATAAATCTACAAAATTGAGATTAAAAGATGCTTTAAAAAATATTGAAATTCTTTATGATAGCGGAAAAGAAACGTGTGTTTTGAGAGCCTTTTCTATGCATAGCGGATTATCGTTGTTTGAGCAACAGGTAAAATCTGGTATGGATAAATGGATTACCGCTTTTAATACATTGGGTATTGCCTTAAAATTATCTTCCTCGCAATCTCAACAAAACGCTATTCAAACCCTAATAGAATTGCAAGGCAGTCTAATTGTATCAAAAGGATTAGCTGATACAAGTATTTTTAAAAATACCTTAAAAAATATCGAAAAGCGATACTCAATTGAGTAAAAAAATTTGAATTAGTAAATTAACAAACGTTCGGTAAATTATGACACAATTACATCCACTACCACCTTTTAACGAAGAAACAGCGATACAAAAAATTCAAAAGGCAGAAGATGCTTGGAACAGCAAAGACCCTGTTCAGATTTCAAAAGCATATACAATTGATACAGAATGGCGTAATAGAGATCAATTCATTAACGGAAGAAAAGAAGTGCAGGATTTTCTTGCTGACAAATGGAAAAATGAATTGGATTATAAACTTAAAAAACAGCTTTGGACATTTAACGACAATCGTATTGCTGTGAGATTTGAGTACGAATATCGAGATAAAAATGGTCAATGGTTTAGAGCTTACGGAAACGAGAATTGGGAATTTGATGAAAATGGATTAATGAAAAAAAGGTTCGCAAGCATAAATGATTTAAAAATTAAAGAAACAGAAAGAAGGTTATAAACAAATAGAATATGAAAAAAATAATCGTATTACAACTAATCATCCTATGCGCAATATTTGGATGTAAAAGCGAAACATGTAGTAAAACTAGCAATAAATCGAAAAGTATGACGCACAAACACCCCACATTATTTAAAACCATCGAAATTAATGGAATTAAAATTGCTTACAGAGAAGCAGGAAACCCCAAAAATCCTACAATAGTGCTATTACATGGCTTTCCTTCATCTTCACATCAATATCGAAAAGTTTTATCACAGTTATCTGATGACTTTCATTTAATTGCACCAGATTACCCCTCGTTTGGAAATAGCGATTTTCCATTGGCAAGTGAATATGAATACACTTTTGATAATATTGCAAAAACAATAGACGCCTTTTTAGAAAAGAAAAAAATTGACTCTTATGCATTAATGATACAGGATTATGGAGCACCTATTGGTTTTAGAATAGCTACAGCTCACCCAGAGAAGGTTACGGCGATAATAAATCAAAACGGGAATGCATATTTAGAAGGGTTGGGCGATGCTTGGACTGGAATTAAAGCACTTTGGAAAGACCGAAACCCTGAAACTGAAAAAGCAATACTGCCAGCCTTTTCGCTAGATGGTTTGAAATGGCAATATACACATGGAACAAGAAATCTTGAAACAATAAATCCTGACACTTGGCATTTAGATTATTTAAGACTTTCAAGACCAAATGCACATAAAGTAAATATGGATTTATTTTACGATTATCAAAACAATTTAAAACTATATCCAAAATGGCAAAAATATTTAAGAGATAATCAGCCACCTTTATTAATAGTTTGGGGAAAAAATGATGAGTTTTTCCCTGAAAGCGGAGCAGTTGCTTTCAAAAAAGATGTTAAGGAGATCGACTATAATATTTATGATACTGGGCATTTTGCATTAGAAGAAGATGGAGAAGAAATAATAGAAAAAATTAGAATATTTATGGCAAAAGTTGGTCATTAATTGCTAGTTGCTAACAGCCTGTAGCCGCAATCGCGGAGATTTCGGTTGAAACGTTCTGTTTCACGAAGAAAGTTTTATCTTGGCAGAGAGACTCAATTTGCTTTAATCCGCGAAAGGCGACTTGCAGGCGATGCGTAATATACATATTACCTTATATGTTCAGCCATTACTTGTGCTGAAAAAATACAGGAACATTTGTGTAAAATAAATAAACCTGCAACTTGCTTTGATCTTACTAGATGCTGGTTAACTAAATGCGGGAATGTTACTCTACTATTCTAGTAGGTGTTTTTTCTACTTTTTAAGATATCTATCGCTCTGTGCGAGACAGATGCTATTTAAAATCACGCTTGATGCCAAGCTTTTTAATTTTTGAATTTAGCGTGGACGGCGGAAGATTTAAAAGTTCGGCTGCACCTCCCGCTCCCCATACCTTTCCCTTGCATTTTTTGAGCGCGATTAAAATATGATCGCGCTCATTTTGTTCGATAGACTTGAAGCCGTCAGAACTTGAGTCAACCGTAACTGTTTCAGTGCTGCCTGACGCAAGAATGTCAAGTCTTTTTATATTATTTCCCTGCGAAACAAGTACAGCTCTTTCAACCAGGTTCTCAAGTTCCCTTATATTTCCAGGCCAGTCATACTCCATTGCATCCTGTATCCCACGAGAAGAAATACCAATAATATTCTTTCCTAAACTGACATTAAAATAAGATATAAAATGATTTATCAATAGCGGAATATCGTCTTTTCTTTCTCTTAGGGGAGGGAGTGTAATAGGAAAAACGTTTAGCCTATAATATAAATCAAGCCTAAAGCGACCAGCTGCAACCTCTTTCTCTAGATTGCGGTTAGTTGCGACAATTACCCTAACATCAATCTTAACCGGGGCGTTACCTGCTAATCGTTCAATTTCTTTTTCCTGTAAAACCCTTAGTAGTTTGGCCTGCAGATCATAAGACATATCACCAATTTCATCAAGAAAGATAGTTCCCTTATGGGCACGCTCAAATTTTCCGATATGTTTGTTTATAGCTCCTGTAAAAGCCCCTTTTTCGTGTCCGAAAAGTTCTGACTCTATAAGACTTGCCGGGAGGGCAGCACAGTTAATTTTAACAAAGGGTCCTTCCTTACGTTCGGAAATCTCGTGTATGCTGTGAGCTATACTTTCCTTTCCGGTACCACTTTCACCTAATATAAGTACGGATGTATTTGCGGGAGCTACCTGCATAATATTGTCAAATACATTTAGCAGTAAATGACTTTTGCCAACTATACCTTTAAAAACCATTGCCAAATTCTTGTTCTTGCCGATAAGCTTTCTGTTACTTGCAACAGCGTCCGGTGTGCGCTGTGTGTCAAATCCCAGTATTTGGCAAATAGCGAAAGAAATACTTGAATCTAATCTTTCCAGTAACGCAATATGCCCGGAGTTATAGGTATCTGCACGACGGCTATAGAAATGCAACTGGATATTTTTGTATCCACTACAGCTCAAAGGATATGTTAAAAGTGAATTGACCGCAAATGTATTGGCAACCTGCTTACTTAACTCAAATTTGCTCAGCATCTTTTTAAAATCATTGCGAATAAAAATAGATCGCTCTTTGCCTGATTCGTCATATTGTAGTTTATGTAACTCATTAAAATTACTCTTCGTAATAATTTTAAATTCCTCTGCTCCAATAAATTGATATTCTTCAAAGCCGGTACGCAAATAACTCATCAGGTTGCTCGTTCCAATATTACTACTCAGGCAAATAGCAAAATAGTCGAAGGGAAGAATTGCCTGCATGGTTTTAGAAATTTGATACATCTTATCTGTATCAGTTGCTTCCATCTTAACAATATCCTGTAGTAACATCCTAAATTTCTCTTCTTTTCTTAGAGCAGTTTCAAGGCTATTCTCATACCTGTATTGCGCTATTTCAAGCGTTACCATCAAATCCCTTTCTCTAAACGGCTTTACTATAAATCCGTAAGGCTGTGTAGCTTTTGCCTGCATAAGGGTATCGTGATCAGAATTGGCTGAAACATAAATAAAGGGTATATTCCTCTCCTTTAATGTCACTGCCAAATCTATACCCGACAATTCTCCTTTAAGCTGAATATCTACGAGTGCGAGGTCAGGAATTTTTCGGTCAATCATATTCATCGCTTCCTGAACAGATTTTGCAGTGCCGCACACTATATAGCCTGCCTCTTCAAGCATAATCTCTAGATTATTGGCCTCTATAAACTGATCTTCGACTATTAGAATTTTCAATGCCATTAAAATGCTTTTACGGTTTTAATACAATACTGGGCAGGTTACCTGAAGTTATAATTGTGCTGACGCAAATATAAAAGCAATATCGTTTGTTACTACGGATTTTGTTACAATCATTTATCGCTACGGTAATTACCAACATTTATGCAATTTCGCTGTTTTATTAGCGATATATAACAAAAATCGAAAATGAAAAATATTAAATCATTGATTTATAGGTAATTATTTAATAGGCTTGATAGTTGCTAAGCATTGAATATCTTAAGACGCTGAAGAGATTAAGAAATCTTGCCATATTAAATTGCACGATATTAAAAATTGAATCATGACCAAATTTACTAAAGACGGTACAGAAATTTTAAGGTTTATAGGGACTTGAGGTATGAAATACTGCAAACAGCGTTAATTAATAATAACTGAAATTAAAAAATGATGGACTTACCACAAGTAATAAAGGAATTTGTAAAAGCGCAAAACAATGCAGAAGTAGATGAGTAAATGTAAGTGTTTGTGTCTTAATTTGTAATATATAAACAATTATGAAAAATAATTATGTGTATGTAATGCTTTGCCTGTTTCTAGCAACTATAGGCGTAAAGGCGCAACACGTGGATAGTTTACTTATTAAAGCATTAGCTGATCGCATCCAGTCTGCCCCGCAAGGTGTCTTTATAAAATTTCGCGAGGCTGGCATGGAGCCTGTTAACCACGTACTGACAGCAAATGAAAAAGAAAAGGTAGGCAAGGCATTTTCCATCCTCCCGCCTTTACACCAAAAGGTTTTAAAAGAACATTTACACAGTATTAGTTTTATGGATAATATGCCCAATACGGCACTTACTTCGCCGGTAGAAACTTCCGGCCCTAAAAAAATGTTTAATATAACCTTTAGGGCTGAGATATTAAAAGAAACCATTTCGCAATGGGCAACGTGGAAGGAGAACACCTGTTATGTCGAATCTGAAGGCAACGAATTCCAGGTAATTATTGATGCCGGTAACCTAAATGCTGTTGTTTATATTATGCTTCATGAAGCTACCCATGTTGTAGATGCTGTTTTGAACATAACGCCGCACACTAGTGATGTTGACGCGTTAGTAGCGCACACTCCTTTTACAGCGGATATTTGGATTGAAATCAACAAACCAAAAGAAAAAGCTACCAATGCGCTATTAGAAACTACTCGTTTTAGAAGTGGTAATCCTATAGCGATTTCATCTGCTACAGAAGTTTATGAAGCGCTTAATCAAACTCCGTTCGTGTCTTTATACAGTATGGCATCGTGGTATGAAGACCTGGCAGAAATACTAACCATTTACCATTTGACCCAAAATATGAAGCAACCTTTTAAAATATTGGTAAAGAAAAAAGGGGTAATAGTTTGCACCTATGAGCCTTTTACTAATAAACAGGTCGTGAAAAGGCAAAGTACGCTGGCGATGTTTTATGATTAATTAGGGTAATATAACATCTGGGAAATTTACCTGGTAGTTTGGGGTCAAGAAGCGGATTAAAAGTTAGGCTTAGGGAAAAATATACAATTAACTTGTCTAATCGTCCATTTCTGCGCGCGTTGGTTCTGCTCATCTTTGCAGTGTAAATAAATCATATCAATATTAACAATAATTAGAAAACAAAATGAAAACACTTATTTCAACATTGAGCCTTTTATGTATACTTATAATAAACCAAGCAGCATTCGCACAGTCAAAGAGAACTGCTGCATCTGCTGGAAGAATAGAGTATATTGAGGTTGAACCCAACGTTAAACTTCATGTTACTGATCTTGGTGAAGGCCAACCTATTGTACTTATACACGGATGGCCTTTAAATGATGCCATGTATGAATATCAATATCAGTATTTTGTACAAAAGGGCTTCCGGGTAATAGGTATATCACTAAGAGGATTTGGAAAATCTGACAGGCCATACGGTAAATATGATTTTGATGTCTTCTCGGACGATATAAAGGTTGTATTGGAAAAATTAAAAATTAATAACGCTGTACTCGGCGGCTTTTCTATGGGTGGAGCAGTTGTAATACATTACATGGCAAAATATAATGGTGCACACGTAAGTAAACTTGCGCTTTTTGGAGCTGCTGCACCATCATGGAAGCAGCGTGAAGATTTTCCTTACGGCGCTACGGATGAGGCTTCAGCTGGATTAATTCAAACTACAAGAACCAACAGACAACAGCTAATCGAAGATTTTGGCAAAGCTTTTGGAGCTTCAGAAAATTCAATTTCACCGGCAATGACACAGTGGTTAGCAAGTATAAACGCTGATGCTTCTCCTTATGCAACTACACAAGCCATAATTGCCTTAAGAGATCTTGATCTTCGTCCGGCATTATCAAAAATTAAGGTGCCTGTAGCTATCTTCCACGGAACAAAAGATAAATTATGTGATTTTGTATTCGCAGAACAGCTTCAAAAAGGAATTAAAAACTCCTATATCGTGAAGTTTGAAAAAAGTGGACATGCTTTATTTATAGAAGAAATGGAAAAATTCAATACTGAACTTGAAAAGTTTGCAAAAAGCTAAATTACTTTTTCGGCACCCTATCAGTTTAATCTAAACACTACATTACATAACCGGTCTTTTATAAAGGCCGGTTTTAATACAACAGTTACAATGAAACAACATATTTTTGATGTAAGCCTAAAAAAAATAGGTATGGTGCAGGTAGATAGGGAAAGCGTGGAGGTTATAAACTCTGATTCTTACAAATCATATATAAAAGTGTTGTATCTCGCTAAAGACTGTAAGGTTAAAGTTGATTTTAAAATGTATGTTACAGTCTGCTCTTCACTTTTTTTTATAAGCCCAAATCAGGTGCTGAATATTGAGGAGTTATCTGATGAACCCGGGCACCTTTTATTTTATAACCAGGATTTTTATTGTATACAGATTCATGATGATGAGGTAGCATGTGACGGACTGCTGTATAACAATATTCATAATATGCCAATGACCACAGTGCCTCAACTGGAGGCTGCATTTATTGATAATTTATTTATTCAGATCGAAAACGAATTTAGCCAGAAAGATTGCTCTCAAGAAGAAATGCTTCGTACCTATCTTAAACAAATTTTTATTAAATCTACAAGGTTATGGAAATTACAGCACTTTGATAGCGTTATGGCTCAGCAAAATAAAGATATTGAGTTTTTCAGACGTTTTACGCAGTTGGTTGAAGCAAATTATAAGGAAAAGCACAACGTTGCAGACTATGCAGATATTTTAGCTATCGCTCCAAAGACTTTAACTCACAAATTTAAGCGGATGAACCTACCTCAGCCTAACGAGATCATTAAGAGACGCATTATATTGGAGGCTAAGAGGCTTTTAGTTCATACCTCTAAAAGTGCCAAAGAAATCGCGTATGATTTAGGCTATGAAGATCCGGCTTATTTTAGCCGCTTTTTCTTTATAAAAACCGGCGAAACTCCTTTTGGGTTTAAAAGCAAATATCTTAGCAGCCAGGAAACTGAATCGGATAGCCTGCCATATTAAATATAATTACATTCCTGAAAATTAGTGCGCAAAGTTTATGGTTTATACGCTGCAACGCTCTTTACCTAAAAATTTAGAGTCAGTTAGATAACGGGTATAAAGTTCATTCTTCGATTTTTTCACATATGCATGCAACACAACCTAAACTGCCAGCAACCGATAAAAGTCTAAAATTAAAAACCTTAATAACTATAGAGACTTTACTTTTTTTATATAAAAGTGGGCAAATTAGAGCTACAGCACTTAAATCTTTGTTTAAACAAACGTCTTTTTTTTAATTTAAATGCTATAATTTTATTGTTATTACTTGCCATTGATTTGCCTATAATATTAACTATTCGTTGCCTAATTCCAAATTATCAGATGCGTAAAATTATCCTGATTTTTATATCCTTCATTTTTATCAATTCTCCAATCCGGGCTCAAAATAGTAGTAAACAGGCCATCGAATTTAAAATCCACCAAAACTTATTAAATGCGAAGAATTTCCACCAAAAATTTAAAGCGTTATTAGAATTGGGAGAATATCATTACTCGATATCCAATCAATATATTTATTACAAGTCGATCGATAGTGCTTTCTATTATACAAAAAGACTGGCAAGTGTTAGCAAAGCTATGAATTACAAAAGGGGGATTGGAGAATCACACCTTCTAAATAGTAAAATTTACACTAAGATAGGCTTGTCGAATAAGGCCATACAATATGCACAGCAAGCGGTGGATGTATTTTCGGAACTAAAAGACAAGAGTGACATAGCCAGGTCTTATATGGCTCTTGTAAGCGCAAGAGGCACTCAAGAGGATATAAATTTAAGTATTGTACTCGCAGAAAAGGCATATACATTATATAAACAATCAGGAAAAAAATTAGAACAGGCGCAGGCGTTGGTTGAGATTGCCTACTTAAAGATGGGGCTGGGAAATATGGAAGCTGCAAAAATAGATTTGGAATCAAGCCTGGCGCTTTATCAAGAATGCAATTACAAGAAAACCCAGCGTGTATATTCGCTTTTAGGTATGGCTTACTTACAAATGGGTATCTATAAAGAGTCCTTAGAAAATAGCCTTCATGCTGTTAAACTAGTAGAAGATAACCATGACAATTCTGTTTTGACTGCCGAAATTTATAACTATGTTGCAATTACCTACAACCAATTACGGGATATAAAAAGATCAAATGAGTATTTCCAAAAAGCCTACGGCATCTCAAGCAGGTTTAAAGAGAGGGAATTAAACACTATGATACTTACCAATATTATCCAAACATTCATCCATCTAAACAAGAATAAGGAAGCCATATTCTACCTTAAAAAATTGGAAAAGGAAATCGACGAAATGGACGAATCGTCCCGCACATTGCTAATAGCCAGAGCGCTTAGGGTCTACACAGAAGTGTCTGATTTTAAATCTGCCAATAAATATTACAATGAGGCGATCAAGAAAGTAAAAAAGAGGGAATCAGGAAATAACCTCAATGTAATATTATATCCTGCAATTATCAGCTATCAAATCAAATCATCCCAATATAACGAAGCACGTAATTATGTGGCACATTATAAAAAGATAAGCGAAAAAAACAAGGACAAGAAAAAGCTCCAGGAAATACACCTAATGTTATTCCGGCTTGATTCGATTGAGTCTAAATTTTTATCGGCAATTAACGAATACAAGTTACATGAAGCATACAAAGATTCACTTTTTAGCGAAGAGAAAAACAAGCAAATTGCAGAGTTGCAAATTAAATTTGAAACAGAAAAAAAAGACAAAAACCTTTTAGTTAAAGAACAGCAAAACACGCTGCTGAGGAAACAGAGTGAACTTCAAAAAAGCAAATTATCTGAGGCAAACCTTTTAAAAAATATCAGTTTTGCAAGTATGGTATTGTTCCTTATTATAATTATTTTATTGCTTGCCGGATACAGAATCAAATATAAAACAAATCGTATACTACAGTCTCAGAAAGAAGAGATCAATCATAAAAATATGACTCTCCAAAAATTAGTTGTTGAAAAAGAATGGTTACTGAAAGAAATACACCACCGCGTAAAGAACAATCTCCAAATGGTAATTAGTCTGCTAAAAGTACAGTCCCATCACCTCAAAGATCCGGCAGTTATATATGCTATGAGAGAGAGCCAAAACAGAATATATTCGATGTCACTAATCCATAAAAAGCTCTATCAGTCAGAGAATCCCATGTCGGTAAACATGGCTGTTTATATAAAGGAATTGGTGGAGTATTTCGAAAGCACATTCGATATGGGCCGAAGGATTCAATTTAGTGTAGATATAGAGGCTATCGAGTTAAATACTTCTCAGGCAGTTCCGTTAGGGCTGATACTTAACGAGGCCATTACCAACTCTATCAAACATGCATTTGTTAATAAGAAAATGGGTTTGATCTCATTATCTTTTAAATATATTAATGAAAACTATTTGAAGATGTCGGTTATGGATAACGGTGTCGGAATTTCAGAAGATTTAAACGATTTTAAATTTAAATCATTAGGTATGAAGCTGATACAAGGTTTTAGTACAGATTTGGATGCTAAGCTGTTGATTAGGAATGAAAATGGACTGATCATAGATATTGAATTCCTACACAATCGGTAAAAAAGGATACATATGATTTGCCTGCAGGTTGCTATTGTAAAACATTTAATTTGAGAGGGAGACACGTTAACAGCTGAACAGAGAAGGTTTTAGCTATAATTCTGGACAAATCCGTAGTCCTAATAACTCTGCTTACAATACTGTTAAAGATGCCGACGACGCAATTATGCATTCGTATGTAGATCTGACACATTTAAAAAGTAGGATGATTAATCCTGGTACAACTGTGTTCAAATCATCCTGTAACCTGACAGTATAAAGTTGTAGTGCTAAAATTTCCTTGATTTTAAAAAAAATGCGACAGAATCGGAGTAATTGGTCAATGCATTTTGCAATAAATTAGAGAATATGATGTTGGGCAGCTAGTAGTATGAGCTCCGCCACATTTTTAGCCTGGAACTTCTGCATTATATTTTTACGGTGTGTCTCAATTGTCAGTGGGCTAAGGCAGAGTTCGCCGGCAATAATAGGGGTAGTTTTACCATCGGCCATCATCCGTAACACCTCGCTCTCGCGTTTGGTAAGTTTTGGTATTTCCGGGGTATTCCTGCTATCCGGCTTGCCAATGATCATTTTAATTTCATTGCAAAAAACGATATTTCCGGTAATTACCTCGGTAATGCAATTAGTAAGCTCTTCGAGTGATGCATTTTTTAAAAGGTAGCCGCTTGCACCGTTTTGCAGGGATTGCATAACCATACTTCGCTCTGAGCGGTTACTGAGCATTAGCACCGATGTAGAAGGAGATGCCATTTTAATGGCACTGCACAGTTCAATGCCATTGCAATCGGGAAGAGTAATGTCCAGTAATATTACATCAACAAAATTTGTCTTCACAAAGGAGAGTATCCCGTTTCCATCAATAAAACAGCCTGCAATATGCAACCCCTTAACTCCGGAAAGCAATTGCTTTAATCCTGCAATGACTATCGGATGGTCATCAACTACAGCGATTGTAATCGTTTTATTTTCCATGTAATTTCAATTCAATGTTAACCGTTGTGCCCTCACCAATTTTAGAATCAATTTCTACCATGCCACCAAGGTATTCCACCCTGTTATGAATGTTACTGATGCCCATACCTGCGCGATTTGATAAATCTTCCACTGCAAACCCAATGCCGTTATCTTCGATAGTGATATAAAATGCAGCTGCATCCTGCGAACATTGCAATAATATAGTGCTTGCCTTGGCATGCTTAATGGCATTGGAAAGTAATTCCTGTACGATCCTATAGATATTCAGTTGTGCGGAGCGTGAAAGATCCTCTGCTATAGAATAGGTTTGAAGGTCAATATCAAGATTGTCGTTCATGAAAAACTCGCAAAGATCCTTTAAGGCGGTTTCAAGCCCAAATTTCAGCAGCGATTCAGGCATAAGGTTCCGGGCTACCCCTCGTAATTCACTTACAGACCGGTCTAATTGAAGAACTATAGTATCAAACTCGAACCTCTGTTCTTGTGCCAGTTGTTTTGATGCCCAACCTGATAGATTAATTTTTACGCCGGCAAGCATCCCACCAAGCCCATCATGAAGTTCTTTTGCGATACGTTCCCTTTCTTTTTCTTCTCCTTCCAGTATCGCCCTGGTGATTTTTAGTTTTTCTTCTTGCTGTCTGGTCTCAATTTCCTGTTTGTGGTTTAGCTCTTTTTGAAGGATCAGTTTTTTATTACTGCGATAGTACAGGTAAGAAAACAGTGCAATGCTGAAAAAAAGCAGGCTTATACCGGCTAGAGCAAATACGTAATTTTTTTGTTCAGTAACCTCCAGGTCCTGCTGCACTTTCTGTGTTTTTAACTGTACGATCTGATTTTGGTTTTCCGAATTTTGGTATTTCGCCTCAAGGGCGTTCACTGTTTCTTTTAGCCTGCTGTCAGATAGGCTGTCACTTAGCGCACTGTATTTTTTCAGCCATTTGTAGGCTTCACTTTTATCTGCTAACAACTCATTTATACTGACAAGTTGTGCAAATATGGTTTTACGATTATTTACATCCCTGGTAAAGATACCTTCGTTCAAAATAGCAATAAGTTGCATTTTTGCCTGTTTATAGCGTTGGAGGTGTAATAACGACTCGTAATTTCTAAAATATAGCAATTGCAAAATATCGGGTTGGTTGAGGCTTTTGGCAAGGCCAATACCCGATTTTGCGCTCTTGATTGCCCCGTCGAAATTCTCTATATAAATGTTATACTGCGCTTCACATAAATAGTACATGGGATAGCTGACACAATCAGGCGATAGTAAGAGTATTCTTTTTGCTGCATCCAGCATCTCCCTGGCCGGTTCTTTTTTACCCGCATAAATAAAATTGTTGGCAGCCGCTATGTAAGCCAGCAGAAGGGTAGGGGATCGCGGTACATCTTTTTCAAGCAAATCAATTGCCTTTTTATTGTACAATGCCGCTTTGTCAAACTGGGCATTGTACATTAGTATCGTACCGAACTGAGAGTAGTAATGCGCTAGTTTTTCGACATTGCCTGATTGCCTGGCCAGTGGTATTGCCTGTTTTGTAAGTACTTCCATTACGTAAGGATACCCTTTACTGTCTTTGAGGGCGATGGCATAATTATACCATGCTGCCGCCTGCATTAGCAAGGCATCTTTACCTTTAAATGCAGCAAGTTGCTTTTGAGCCATTTGAAAGGACTGGGCAGCTTTAGCCTTGCTCCTTGTACTATAGTATTGCCCCTGGTAGAAATTATAGGCTGCTCTTAAATAGGGATAATTTTTAGCACTGGTTTTTCCTTGTAAGAGATAATATTTGCTTTTAACACTGTCTGTAGCGCGATAGTAGTCTGAAAGCAGGTAATAAGCGCCTGCTTTAAGGCTGTCAGAAACCTTTGAGCGAACTACAATACTTAGGCTGTCTGCATACGCTTTTTGCCCTATAGGCAGAAGTTGCTGCGCAGCGGCTCGGGGGGGTATAAAAAATACTACTACAAATACGGCTATACTGTATCGAACAATTTTAAGCATTGATAAAAATTTGCTTAAAAGTACCATATCCTTTCCTAAAAAAAAATACCCGGAAACAGGTAGATGTTTTTACCTGATTACAGGTATTGAATACTGTAGAATAAATTTTGACCTTTGATTTGTAAAGCAGCGATGGAGACTAAAGGTAACAACATCCTACAGCCTGTGCGGCTTTTACATCGAATTGCAGGTAAAAGAAAAATTAATTTAAATTTAAAATCATGAAAAACCAATTGAGAACAAAAACAGGATTCAGAAAAATGGCACTTATCGTTTGCACTATCGCTATGGGTATATTTACCTCTTGTAGTGATGATGACGGTGGGAGTACTACAAATCCAACAAACGGAAAAAATGTTAAACTTACAATTACCGTTAATGGCGCTGCCGATAGTGATTACCTATCTTTTGTAGCGGTGGGTAGCGCTACATCTGATCCGTCTGAAAATACAATTTGGAAAGTAAATGGTACAACACTAACCAATGAGAGGGCAGTGAGCCTTGGTGAAAACGAATTTACAGGGAGTACAAAAACCTATATTATAGAATCTGTAACACCCCTTACCTCTGTGAGTGTCGGCATGCAGTTTCTTACCTCTCCGGAGAGGAGTTACACATTCAGCTATAAAGCAGAGATTAATGGGAAAGTGGTGAAAGAAGAGAACAATGTTCAGGTAACTTCTGATAACGACTATACACACGACTATTCATACTAATACAGCAGAATAACTATTGAAACAGCCCTACGTACAGCCGTCAGGGCAGTTTCAATAAATACAGACATTCCGAAGGAGATTTACCATTTCTTACATATAGTTTACTATGAAAAATAATCTAATACACAAAGCGCTGTGTGGCTGCTTTATAATAGCAATTTTTATTTGCACGGATTCGGTTGCTGCTCAGCAATATGTGCAGCCTGAAAGAAACGACACGATTTATCTCACCCCAAAAACAACTTTTGACATTGCGAAAGCAACAGCTGCCCTGGCTAAAGGTAAAAGTACTATTAAAGGTGTGGCATTTATTAGACCTGAAAACAGCAGTCTCGGGTTTAATATTAAAACAGGGAAAAAGCTTTTCGCTGATAGGATAAAAATTAGCCTATATCCGATTACGCCGTACTTTGATGAGTTTTTAGCGTTGAAGAAAAAGGAAAACCCCCGTAAATTAAAATATGCTTTTCTATCAAAGGAAGCTATAAGCTACAGGCTTGAAGCCATAACAAACAGTACAGGTGAATTTACATTTCCTGAAATGAAGCCGGGGAAATACTATATTGAGGGAGTTCTAAACTGGACACAAAGCGGAACCTACCAGCAATATACCGGTAGCGGCTATAATAATTATGGTGGGCGTACCAATTATTACACTAACCAAAACTATGTAAACCATAATAGCGAACTTTTGACAAAAATTGTAGAAGTGAAAAAAGACGGAGAAATTGTAGAAATAAAACTGAAATAATATTTACATTTTATAAACCATACAACAAGCGGTTTACTTAAATTCAAGGTCAGGTAAATGGTGTTTCGGCAAGAGTGCTTTCCAGTGAACTTAAAGAATCGGAAGCTAACGACTTCATTAAGAAAAAAGCTTCAGTGGGGATATCCGGTAAGTATTAAATATGAATTTTTGCCTTATAGCCAGACACTTGATGAAGTTATAGGAGCAATGACAAAATAGGAATGCAGCATCGCCAGAAAATAAAAAGTGGACATAATTATAGTATAAACAACTACTATAAATAAGATTTCCTTTACACTAAAATTAACTATGACTGATATAGAAAAAAACAAGAAAACTGCTGTCGCGTTTTACGAGTTGATGTTTAATGACTGCAAACCTGCAGAGGCTATTTCGTTATATGCCGGAGACACTTATATACAGCATAATCCTCACGTAGCTGACGGTAAGGAGGGCTTTATTTCTTATTTTGAACGCATGGCTTTAGAGTACCCTGGAAAACGGGTAACCATCAAACGCATTATCGCAGAAAATGATTTGGTTGTACTACACTGTTTTCAACATTGGCCGGGCGATTCAGATTATGCCGGTATTGACATATTTCGCTTTGATATTAATGGTAAGATTGTAGAGCATTGGGATGTATTACAGGTTATTACAGTACATTCTGAAAACGACAATGGATTGTTCTAAAGGGGGAAACTTAAATACCAGGTTATGAAACGTTATAATATGTATAAATATTAGAAAATGAACTGTCCATTTAGTATTTTTATTACCCGTAAAAAACTTCACAGTTACATTAGATAGTAAAAGCACGATAATGGAAAATTTAAAAAAAACATATATAGCAGGCGGTTGTTTCTGGGGTATGGAAGACCTTTTTAGAGTACTGCCTGGGGTAAAGGATACAGAGGTAGGTTATTTAGGAGGACAAAATGAAAACCCCACTTATGAAAATCATCCAGGACATGCAGAAGGTCTTGAGATAACTTACGATCCGCAAGTGATAACGTATAACGAACTGTTGGATTATTTTTTCAGGGTTCATGATCCAACTACTATCGACCGTCAGGGAAATGACAGGGGAGCAAGTTACCGTTCTGCTATTTTTATCCAAAATGACGAGGAAGAGCAAACGGCTAAAGATGTAATCGAAATTGTTGATGCATCAAAGCGATGGCCGGGTAAAGTTGTTACCACTTTAGAGCCATTTACCAAGTTTTGGATTGCAGAAGGCTATCATCAGGACTATTTGGTTAAAAATCCTAATGGGTATACATGCCATTTTGAAAGGTTTGGCACATTTTTATAGTAATGAAGAACTCTGTTTTAAGGTTCATCCAGACTATTTTCCCTTGGTAAAAATCAATATATCCCAACTTTTTCTTCCCATTAGAGGTTTGGATTTGTAGATAATTGTGTTTTTATTAGCTATAATTTCGCTGTATGGTGCATGGTGCTGTTTATCTTCCGGCATTACAAGTTTCCCATCTTTAATAAAGGCTTTGTAAACATCGCCGCTTTCCCGTTTTTGGTATTTAGCGGTCCAGTCTGTTATTGTGGCATATTGTGCATTGTCAAAAACTATCTGCAGGTTTCTGGTCGTTTGTTTGTTAATCCAGAGGCCTTCATATATTTTTTTAGCCTGATTAAAGCCTGAAGGGTGCTGGGCGTCAGCATTCGAAGATGCTAGTAGTATGATAATTGCACAGGTGAGGTATTTATAATAATTTGACATCTTTGTTTGATTTTGAAATTTATCAGTAGTAGGCATCCCGGATCTCAATTGCTGCAGCAATACTAGATTACTTAACTTAAAAATAGTACCTGTCATAAGCGTTTTTCTTTGCTAAGGTATGGCATTGTATCAAAACAGACTCTAACTTATTGAACTTGCCGAAAAGTAAGGTTGATCCTCGGTAACATTTCTTTAGCGGATTTAGGAATTTGATGTTCCCAAAAAGTATTAGTGGTGCCGGACATAAGCAACAATGTACCATGATGCAAAGGAACTTCTATCTGTGCAACAGACTTATCAATTTTATGCCTGAGACGAAAAGGCCTTGTCTGACCGAAAGTCATAGATGCAATATTAGGGTTTCTGCCAATCATATGTTCCTTATCCGAATGCCATGCCACGCTGTCGCTACCATTACGGTAGAGATTCAGCAACACAGCATTAAACAAAAGCCCCGTCTCTTCTTCGACTTTCTTTTTTAGTTGCATAAGTTCAGGCGTCCACGGCAATGCACTTTCTCCTGCTTCTTCCTGTTCGCCATACCAGGCAATCATTCTCGGAGCGGTCACTATTTTGTCATACATGGGCATTTGGTATTCTCGCCATGGCGTATTATGCAATAGCATATCATAATAATAATCGGCTTCAGTTTTAGATATAAAACCTTCATGCAGCATCAGGCATAAGTCAGGCAGGTCAAAATTCTTTTGCGCACCGTTACCTGTGGTAAACAAATCTTTTTCGTCAAATAATAGCATTGTCATTTCATTAAAGGCATTTAGTCATAGATAAGTTTAAAGCCACGGTTACCTGAAATTACGTCCCTTATGAAACACTTTTTCCGGGTTTTTCTCATCAGATTGTGATAGGGTAGACAAAGCTGATGCAGTGTCTTTAGTATCTGTCATATTTTGTAAAAGCGAAGACATATTATAGCAGGAATTTGCAATAACGTGGATAACCTCACCTTCAATTTGCACTTTTCCCTGTACCATTAGCAAACGTGCCTGCACGATATCCCTGCGGTAGGTATCAAACACTTTTCCCCAAACCACCAGGTTGGCAAAACCGGTTTCATCTTCAATAGTAATAAAGATCACGCCTTTGGCTGTTCCGGGTCTTTGTCGTACGGTAATTAGTCCGGCTACAGCAACAGAATCTCCATTTGCCAGTTTGGAGAGGTTTGCCGTAGCTGTTACCCGGAAGCTATCCAGTTGCTTGCGCACAAAACTTACGGGATGGGCTTTTAATGACAAACCTATAGTACCATAATCTTCAACTACGTGTTCGGCATCGGTTAGCAGCGGTAATTCAAGCTGTATCTCGCTAGTACTTTCAGAAGGCTGACCCTTAAACATACCAATAGGGCTGTCTGATAATGAAGATACCTCCCAAAGTGCCTGCCTGCGGTCCAGTCCGATAGAGCGGAAAGCATCGGCATCTGCGAGTTTTTCCAAAGCAAGCATAGCTAGTCCGGCGTCCAGCAATGCGTTAACAGACCTAAATGGCTTTTGCCGTGCCGCCATTAATAACTGCATATCATCGGTAGACAAACCTTTAATTTGCCTGAAACCAAGCCGCAAAGCAAAATATTTACCCGATCTTTCTTCGAGTTTATTATCCCAGTGCGAATAATTAATGTCTACCGAGCGTACTTCTACGCCGTGCTTTTGCGCGTCGATAACAATCTGAGCAGGCTGATAAAACCCCATAGGCAGGCTGTTGAGCAACGCCGCAGCAAACACATCCGGGTAATAACATTTAATGTACGATGATACATATACCAGCAAAGCAAAACTTGCCGCATGGCTTTCAGGGAAACCATAAGAACCAAAGCCTTCTAACTGGCGGAATACCCGGCGGGCAAAATCTTCCTCATATCCTTTGTTTATCATTCCCTTCACAAGTTTTACTTCCCAGTCGCTTACTTTTCCCTTTGCTTTAAAAGTAGCCATGCTTCGGCGTAGTCCATCAGCTTCGGCAGGGGTAAAGCCAGCAGCTACAATAGCAATTTCCATAGCCTGTTCCTGAAACAGCGGCACGCCCAAAGTACGGCCTAGAATTTCCTTCAGTTCTTCCGATGGGTAATTTACAGGGTCAATTCCATCACGACGGCGCAGGTAGGGGTGCACCATGTCGCCCTGAATAGGCCCCGGGCGTACAATAGCTACTTCAATTACCAAATCATAAAAGCACTTGGGCTTTAACCGTGGCAGCATAGACATTTGCGCACGGCTCTCTATCTGGAAAACACCCAGTGTATCGGCATGGCTTATCATTTCATACACCGCGGGATCCTCATATTTGTTGATTTCTGCGAGGGTATATTCCTTACCATAATGCTGTTTGCAAAGGTCAAAAGCCTTACGGATGCAGGTCAGCATCCCCAACGCCAATACATCTACTTTTAAAAAACCCAATTGTTCTATATCGTCCTTATTCCATTCAATATTAGTACGGTCTTCCATCCGTGCATTTAGTACAGGGCATAAGTCAGAAAGCCTATCCTGTGTAATGATAAAACCACCGGTGTGCTGACCGAGTTGACGCGGGAATCCCACAAATTCACGTGTAAGTTCGAGGGTTTTCATCAAATGCGGATCGGCGAGGTTAAAGCCCTCAGAAGTAATCCGCCCGTTGTCAAGTTCATCACGAAATTCCTGTATAGAAGCTGCCAGCCTGTCAACAGCATCGGTTGATAACCCCATGGCTTTTGCCACATCGCGAATGGCACCCCTCCAGTGTACCTGCGTAACGGTTGCCACAATAGCAGCTCTGTCCCGTCCATATTTTTCATAGATATACTGAATGACTTCTTCACGGCGTTCATGTTCAAAATCTACGTCAATATCGGGCGGCTCATCACGGGCATCCGACATAAACCTGGCAAACAGCACCTTGAATTTAGAAGGGTCTACCGATGTAATGCCCAAACAATAACAAACCACAGAGTTTGCTGCCGATCCGCGTCCCTGGCATAAAATGTTACGTTGTCTCGCAAAACGTACAAAATCGTACACGGTTAAAAAATAGGAGGCGTAATTTTTACGTTCCATAAATTCGAGCTCATAGCGTATGGCCTCTGCAATTTTTTCGGGAATGTTATTGTCAAACCTTTCATTGGCTCCCTGCCATGCCAGCATTACAAGTTCCTGTTGCGGTGTTCGCCCACCGGAAGTAATTTCTTCGGGATAGATATATTTTAGACTATCGAGCGAGAACCGGCAGGCATCGGCTATTTCGCTGGCAGCATCTAATGCCTGGGGGTATTGCCTGAACAATCGTTGTATTTCATCAGCAGGTTTCAGGTAGCGTTCGGCATTTTGGTAAAGGCGAAACCCCGCCGTGTGTATGGTGCATTTCTCGCGAATGCAGGTTAGTACATCCTGTAGCTGCCTGCGCTCCGGCACGTGGTAGTGCACATCATTTGTGGCAACAAGTTTTATATTCAAAGATTCAGATAATTGCCAAAGGCGGTGCATGCGTTTATTGTCATTGGCCTGATAGGATCTGCTCATTCCCAAGTAGAGCGCCATGCTCAAATTATCGCTATATTCTTTTAGTGAATCTTTATAACTATTGTCAAAATCAAAAGTTTCGTTAAGCGAGAGTGGGGGCAGAGCAATAAATAATATGCCTTTGGCATATTCGTAAACTTCTTTCTTATACAGGAGGCATTGACCTTTTTCGGCGCGTAAATTTCCCGTAGAAAGCAAACCGGAAAGCCTGGCGTAGGCATCTTTATCGGTGGGATAGGCAAGTAGGGGTGGCCCATCCATAAGTTCAAGCCTGCACCCGATAATTAGCCGTATACCAACCTTTTTTGCCGCCGAATACGCCCGTACCACGCCTGCCAGTGTGTTATGATCGGTAATGGCAACTTCGGTATAACCTAACGCTGCGGCCTGTTCCACAAGTTCATGAGGATGCGACCCCCCACGCAGGAAACTGAAATTGCTTGTGATATGTAGTTCTGTATAGCTCATGCAAAAAATCCGTGTAAAAACCATTTGGGCTTATCGCCATCATAAGGCCCCGAACGGAACACCCAATAACGGGCACCATTTTTATCTTCAACTGAATAGTAATCCCTATATAATCCGTCAGAGAGCCACCATTCCTGCTCAATACGTTCGGGTCCATCAGCTTTGGCTATATCATATACTGTCCCCTTGTAGCGAAACACTATTGGAGGGTTATCCGGCAGGGCAGCACTCACTTCTATAATTTCAGGGATAGGCAGCAGGTGCATGGGGCGTGGCAAATCGGTACGCCAGCCACCGTCAGGTTTTTCCCATAAAGGAGATGCTTTTTTTATAGAACGTTCCGGCCAGTGATGTTCCACCGGTAAATACCGGTTTACAGAATCCTGTCCAATTTTAGCGGTTACCCTGTCCAGCAGTTCGGCCACCTTCATGTCGTTTTGTGAAGCAGCATTCCATATGGCTGCCTGTTCGTGTGTAACCGGTTCTATCTTTGGTGCCTCAAGTATAAATAACTCAAACCCCAGCGCGGGCTCCAACGTGGCGATCTTATGCTCAAAAAGCCTGAATAAATGACTGGTATTTCGGGATGGATGCCCCGTGCCAATTTCTATTTGCTGCACGGCACCATCAACTCTATACGCCTTAAAAACACAATGGCGTAAACCGAGGCCTTCGGTTTCGAACCGCAGACATAGTATTTCAAGCAGCTGTTTAAGAGCAATCGTTATACCTGTAGCCGATGCAATAGGTTCCATACTCGATAGCCGCTCCTGATACGGTTCGACAGGTTTTACGGGTACGATGAGTTCAATTTCCTGACCTAAGGCCTGTGCAATTCTTTTAGGAAGATCGGAACCAAAGCGCCTGCGTAGCACTGATGGCGGCATATTTATAAAATTGCCAATATACTTCATACCTAGTTTTTTCAGTCTTGCCAGGATAGTAGCGTCCAGCCTAAGCGCGGCAGGCGGCAGGTTTTTCAATGCCTCGCGCTGCTGTCCCGGGTTTACCATTGCTTCGCTTCCAAAGCGTGCTACTGCCCATGCCGTGCTTATGGTATCGGCAACGGCAGTTTGTACAGTATAGCCATAGCTGCCTAATTTCTTTTTAATATGGGTAAGGTAAGCAGCCTCGCCACCCCAAAGATGCGTGCAGCCGCTGCTGTCTAAAATCAACCCGTCGGGCAGGTCCACCGCCGCAAAGGGCGTATAAAATATGCTCCATTCAGCCAGTGCCTGTAATAGCTTTTCAGCTCTTCGGGGTTCGGTTTCAACCATTTCCAGTGCCGGAAAAATGGCTTTGCAATCGGCCAGTACCATGCCTGTGCGTATGCCTTTTTGAACCGCTTCAGGGCTAACCGCGTCAATAACCATACGTCCGTGCTGACGTGAAGCCAAAACGAAAGGTTTGTCTCGAAATTCGGGTCGCTTGCGCGCCACATACTCCGTGAGCAGGTAAGGAAACGATATGGAAACGTATCTTGGCATTATCCGGTATGGCGTTCGTTAAAAATTGATAATGTAAAATGTTTATCGGTCAGCGAGGTAAAGGTTTTATCCTGCCAGGTTACCTGCCACGAATGGGGTCTGCCATTACGCATCTTTACCAATTGCACATCCCATGTGCTATGACCCACTCCGGGTAAATTGTCATTAATAAGGCTTGGTAACGAGCTTATTTTCCATCGGGTAGTACAGGCCACTGCATTTTCTCTGTGCGGGCAATGACGGTGAATAAAACCGGTTACACCGCTGTTTTCTACGGCTAACTGCAACCGTCGGGATTCTGTAAAACCAAGTTCTTTAATTTCACCTACCACAGCTGTAAGCGCTTCGCATTTCAATGCTTCTTCAATAATCCAAAGCGCATCTTTTGTACGCACTGTATTTATAAAAACCACACGGTCGGGTTCCAGCCCAAAGTGTTTTAAACCAAAGGGGAAAACTTTTTTCCCGTTGCCAACCCAAAGGCAAAGGCCTCCGTCTTTTATTAATTTACTAATTATTGCTGTAATGAAACCGCTTGTTGATGCGGCATTAGCCGATTCATAGCTGATAAATTCGTGTATAGCCCCCGTTGAAAAAACATTGCCGGGAAAGGCAGTCGCAAATGGATAAAGACCGGTAGTAAAAGGCTCGGTGCTTAGTTTTCCTAAGCCTTGCATCGCATTGATCTTTGCCTGAAGCTGCCTTGCTATTTCTAATTTTTCAGCTGCGTATTTCACTTTCATTTCTTTTAGCTATACAAATTTCATTCTGCACAGTACAAAATTATTACAGATTGTAACAAAAAATCGTATATTTGATGTTACAAATTATAACAAAATAATTATGTCTTTATTTTCTGATAATATTAGGCACCTGAGAAATCAAAAAAATATTTCTCAGGAAAATATTGCCGGTGCATTGGTTATAACCCGTGGTCGCTATGTGAAATATGAAGACGGCACCTCGGAACCGCCTTATGAAATCCTGCTGCGCCTTTCAAGATATTATAATGTAAGTGTAGACCTTTTGCTTTCCGTTGATATCCGTAAGGTAGATATTACCAATCTTATCAAGCTGGATGATAACCGTATATTGTTGCCAATAACGGTAGACAGTAAAGGGGAGAATATCATAGAGATTGTTCCGCATAAAGCGAAAGCCGGTTATCTGAATGGTTATAGTGATCCTGAATTTATTGAGGGATTGCAGCATGTTTCGCTACCCTTTTTAGGTAATGGAAAATTCAGGGCATTTCCGGTAGAAGGCGATTCTATGCCGCCGCATAAAGAAGGCTCTTTTATTATTGGGCGTTATGTGGAGCAGCTGGGTCATGTTACCGATGGCAGGACATATATATTGCTTACCCGGGACCAGGGAATTGTATATAAAAGGCTGAATAAGAATGGCAGGAACAGCCTCATGCTGCAATCTGACAATACATTTTATCCGCCCTATACAGTAAAAGCATCTGATGTGTTAGAGATATGGGAATACGCTTGTAGTATCGCTACCAAAGAATTTGAACCTGATGACAGTCCCGAGACGATAAGAGATGTATTGCAGGGTATGCGAAAAGAAATGGCTGCGTTGCGAATAATTAATAAACAATAATATAAAGTACTATACAATGGACACAATTGTACGCTTAAGGGTAAAGAAAGAACTTGATAACAGGCAGCACAAAAGCATACTTGGTTTAAAGGGTAGTATCATATCCAAAGGATATACTGATATCATTCATATTAGTGATGAAGGAGAAGAATTCCACATTAATTCTTTTTTGGTCCTGCAGCAGGAAAGAGAAACGATACTGGAATATGTTGCTCTTTACCTTAAAGAAAATAAGCTTGAAAAGAGTGCAACGCTTCTGTAACGACTAAAGCAATAGATACAATTGAGGAAAAAATGAAGTCAAAAAAAGAATAGGTAAGGGGCAGCCTAAGGTTACATTACCCGGATTTTTTTATTTTGACAAACAGATGTTACAGAGCCAGTTTATTTAATAATATGCTGTAAAAAATCTTCAACAGTTTCATAATCCTGTATGAGTAGTTTTTTCTTAAGGCGCATTTTGCAAACCCTTACGCTTTGTGGTGAAATACCAAGTATGTTAGCCATTTCTTTACTTTTAAGATTTAAGCGCATAAGTACCAATATACGGATCTCTGCTTCTGTAATTATAATGTGGCTTTCATTAATTCTGGCAAAAAAATGCGGATATATAGAACCAAACCTTATTTTAAATGTTCGCCAGTCTTCATCGGTAAGTATCTTTTGACCTAACAAATCAGCAACCTCTTCGTCTTCTGTATCCTTAATCAGTTTAATAGTAGTGTCAGTTTGTAAATTGCCTATAATGTTGTTCTTTTTAGAAAGGTCTATAATATAGGTTTTTAGTTCCTGTTCCTTTACTTCTATTATCTTTAGCGAATTCTCAAGTTCTGCTTCAAGCTGTGTTTTTTTAAAGCGCATTTTAGAAAAATATCTATAAAGCAAAAAGGCAGTAATGAGTAGTGCTATCAGGATACCAATAGCAATAAACCATAGCCTGTTATTCGCGATCTGACGTTCATTCTGTAAATTTTGTATTTGCAGGTTTTTTACCTCTACACCCATTTTTGCCTGGTAGCGTGAAAGCATTTCACTTTGGCCTGCATCCATCAGTTCCTTCTCATGGTCATAATGTTTTTTAAAATAATACAATGCCGAATCCGGTTGGGTAAAACGTTCATGTATCCTGGATAACTCGCTATATGCTTCGCTAATGCGCACTTTGCTGTTTAGCTTTAGACTAAGAGCAAGGCTTTTATGGGCATTATAATAAGCTTTGTCCGGATTTGCCTTTGTTGTGTATATTGTACTGAGATTTTGATAGGCCGTTGCCATACCTTCTGTATAATTTATCTTCTGGCACTCTTTTAAAGATAGGCCGTAGTGAGTAAGAGCCTGTTCTGTTTGATTGCCAAAACGGTAAATTTGCCCCTGGTTGTTATAAGCAATAGCAAGATCCCTTGGCTCTTCAAGTTCTTTAAAAATTGCGATTGCTTTGTTATTATACTTAAATGCTTCGGTAAAGTTACGTTGCTCTTTAAGAATGAGCGAACGGTTCGTAAAGGTTAGGCCAAGCAAGCGTTGCATATTAAGCTTTTCCGCCAGTTTTTCCGCTTCACTATAGCATTCCATTGCCGAGGTATTGTTCTCAAGCCTCCAGTGTACCAGCCCAAGATTGTTAAGCAGGGTGGCCATTTGCTGCTCATTTCCGGTACTTTTTACTTTGTTATAAGCCTGTGTAAAGTATTTTAATGCTTCTTGGTAATTGCCCATTCGCCATTCTTCGTTACCAAGGTTGGTAAGCAAGTCTGATTTGTTTACTACAGTTTTATTTACTACATCTTTATTATTTGAATTATCCTCACGGCATGCACTTAAAAGTAGCAGCAGCGATAGCATAAAAAAAAACTTGTTTATGTTACGGGCCTCTTTCATAAGTAGGATTGAGCGTTCAAATTTATGCATTTTAGAATTAACGCTGTATATATAACTATAAATCCCTAAGCAGTAATGCAAAGGGATTTAAATTTTTATTGATTTACGGAGTGCTATCGTACTACGATCATTTTACGTGCCTGCTTAAATTTACCGGCAGTTATCTGGTAAAAGTAAATGCCCGATGCAAGTCCGTCCGCATCAAAAACAAATGTATTATTACCCACACCAAAAGTTTCGTTCGCTATTTCCTTTATTAATTTACCATCATTACTATAAAGTTTAATACTTACTCTTTCTGTACTAAGAAGGTAAAAAGGAATAGTTGTACTGTTTATAACAGGGTTAGGGTAATTTTGCCCTAGTTTATTTTGTTGACTTATTATTTCTTTATCGTCTAGGCCCAATGAGCCATCGTGCTCTGTTTCAAAAAAATGCAGGCCCTGAAAGAAAGACTGGTTACCTATGTTTCCTGCTAAGAGCAGCCTGCCATCGGGATGTGGCACAAGGCCTTTACCATAAAATTCTGCATATTCATTGCCTACAAAAATTTCTTCTTCACCATTGCCGGAAGCATCTACAGTTATTAGTGTTGCTATAGGGAAGGGGGAAATGTTGATCTTATGTGGAAACGGGTCTCTTTGTATCTGATTCATGATATAGCAATTATCAGATCCGTCAATATGGAAGCCATTGTAGTATCGCATGCTTTCCGATTCAAACACCCATACTTCATTTCCATCTGTATCGTATTTAATTAGCTCGTTATTTATATTTCCATCTATATCAAGACTGTAGCCGATAACCGCAATAGCACCATCAGAAAATTGCCTAAGGGTATAAGAGCGTTCGTTCGTATCGTTATCGCCAAAAACGCGGCTCCACTCTAATGCTCCATCTGCACTAATTTTTGCGGTAACAATATCTTGCGCATAGGTCTCATTATTTTGTGCATAACCATTGGTGTAAATTGCACCGTTGTTACTGATTAGTATATCAGTACCCGATGACGAATTGCCCTCAACAGCCACAGGTGTTTGCCAGCCTTCACTGCCATCGTTATTAAATTTTACAACGGTAAGGTTTACATTTTGAGACATAAAATTGCCTGATCCGCAACTGCCCGTTAATATAAGGTCGTCTGCCTGGTTTACCTTACCTGCCGAAATTGTGTAGATGTTGTTTGAAGCAGTACTGCTTGCTATAAAAGTCCTCCAAAGTTCTTCGCCGGAGGCACTTAGTTTTATCCCAAGGAAAGAACGGTTTTGATCGTTTTCATTTTCATAGGCCAGGCCACCAAGGTATACCGAACCATCGGCACCTATTTCCATAACCTGTACCTGAGCGCCATTAAGACTTATTTCGGTTTCCCATAATTCCTGGCCATTTGGAGCCATTTTTTTTATTTTAAAAGCTTCGCCAAACTGAGGCAGCAGACATACAAAAGCATTACCATTTCTATCCGCTCTTCCAAGTATGCCTTCGGCAGGATTGCCATTTTCGGTATTATAAACTTTCTCCCAAGCTACTGCGCCCTGTGCATTATATTTTACCAGAAAATAGTTGGAATTTAGCATACCATCGGCAAAAGTAGAGTATTGCCCTGTAGAGAACGTGTTGCCATTACCATCGGCAAAAGGATATAGCATAGAAGCATTAGGCGCAGCGGTATTGGCATATACAGTATTCCAAAGTGGGGTTGGGGCTGTAGTGCCAAATGCTGATTTTACAGTTTCATACACAGCGCCGTTTTCACTATAAAAGGAATTTAAAGCAAAGTATACATTGCCTTCGGTATCCAGGCCTATTCCTGCCAGATCACCCATACTAGCCGTGCCCGTTGACGTATCAATTACAAATGCGGCTTCTCCAATCAGGTTTCCCTGCACAGAATATTTTTTAGCGCGTGCAGCAACGTTTAGTTCCCATTCTTCTGCTCCGGGTGTCATACCTTTTGCTGCCACTACGGGGTTGCCCTGAGTATCAAACATTAGCTGTACGTTTGCAGCATCAATAAGGTCGGTAGTTTCTTTAGCCCAGTTTTGCGTGCCATCCGGCTCATAAGATAAAAGTACATTACCATTATTTGCAAAGTTGCCATTATGGATGCCCGCAACATATAGCTTGTTATCTCTAAATGCAGTTTGCCATCCCTGTGTATTTTCGCCTTCGGTTTTGTAAGTCGCTATCCATTGCTGCTCTCCGGCAGCATTATATTTAATTGTACCTATACGGCCTAAAAAGGTATCAAAAACACCGGTTACATAAACATTATTATCACTATCTGTTGTAACAGATCTGGGTACCGAATTAGTTACTTCCGAAGGATTTTCAGGATCGGTACTCGCATAATTATAGTCTCTTACCCAAAGCTCTGTACCATCGGCACTATATTTAACAGTATGGTAGTTTAACCATCCGTCGTTGTTTGGGCTATAACCTGTAACTATTACATTGCCTGTATTATCTATTGCAATGGCTGTAGCCTCATTCCAGGTTTCTCCGCCGGACCCATTATTACGTGCCTGCCACGCAAGCGTTCCATTCGTGTTATATTTAAGGGTAATATAATCTAAAGATGGTCCTGACCAGCTTATGCCTGTAATATAAATTGCGCCATCCGGTCCTGATTTAATTGCAGTGGGAATATCTATGCCTTCATAGGGGCTGTTAAATATGGTTGTCCATAGTTGCACTCCTTCCGGAGAATATTTAACGGTAAGGATGTCCATATCGCTACCGTTCCATTTCAGTCCGGTTACTACAAGGTTACCATCGTTATCAAGCAATAGCCTCATACCGTATTCTACAGCATACTTTGCTGCCGGAATTCTTACCTGCCAGAGTATAGCTCCCTGTGGACTTACTTTCATAGTAAAGAAATCGCCTGCAGGCTGATTTTCGTTACTACTTCCGCCCGTAATGTAGGTGTTTCCCTGGGCATCAGTAACCATTGCATAAGGAATATTATTGCCGGCAGTACTCTCGCCTCCGTAAAACTCATAGTTGTTGGCAAGAGTTGTAACAACCGTTGGACGAATTCCCAGTTGCAAAAGCATTTTTTCCTGAGGGGTCTGAAATGATTCAGTAGTATGTTTTGCGCCAAACTTTTGCCATCGCATAAGTTGTGCAATCATTCCGCTACCCTGAGATTCCCTATAGCCATTTTGCTCACGCAGGCTATTAGCTTCCTGCGCAACACTTATAAAAGATTGCAGGGAAAATATAAAGACAATTGTAATACGTATAATTTTCATAACATGTAAATTTATTTCTCGCACGTAAATTTAACGATATGTACAGGTATTAGTCTTTAAATGGTGTTGACATAGCTGTTGACAACCGGTAGTGTTAGCTAGTTAGCTAAGTCTACTAAATGTATTGCCAAGTGGGAAGATCGCATTTCTAATTGAAACGATAAATACGGATACCACATAACTAAAAACCCGGGCAGCGTAAGCTGCTTGGGTTTATTAGGATGTAGCAAAATAATAGTCGCTAGTATATATTCTAAAGTAATCTAATGGTACTATTAATCAGGATTAGCGAATGTCCTATACAATTCGGCATTAGAGATGTAATATTGATTTTCAATGTTGATTTGCGAAAGCCTTGCATTTACCAGATTGTTTTCACGGGAATTGATTAAAAATATTGAACTCTCACCAAACGAAAATAATTTTTCTTCAGAGTTTAGCATAGTAGTATAATCCTTTACAAGATTATCAATTACATCTTTTTGTCTTTTGAGAGATTGTATCTCTGTTTGCTGAGCCGCTATTTTGTTCTTTAGTTCCAATCGTTCCTGATCCAGTTCGTACTGTGTGTCCTGAATCTTAAACTTTGCCAATCTAAGGTTACCCCGTTCTTTCCTAAGAAATACCGGTATACTAAAATTGACATTAAACTTATAATCCTCGGCGTTAAAGCTACCTATATATGCCGGCTCAGACAGGTAATTATAACCCACATTAATTTTAGGGAGCAGCATATTTGCCTTAAGTTTTCTGTTTACCTCCAGTATAGACAATTTGGTTTGTAACGACTGTATTTTAGGATGGCTTTCAAGTTCCCCTGCAGTAATAGCCATATCATTAATACTAAGTGTTTCCTGTAACGTCTCTAAAAGGTTGTCTTCCGGCCTTACATTGTTATCAAGTTCAACAGGAACATTTTCAATCCATAAAAAGTTAGATAACTTTAGTTTTGCTTTTGCCAGTTTAAGGTTGGCACTTTCAAGGTTCAGCTGCCTGCTACGAACTGTAATGCCTGCTTCAACACTGTCTATAGCAGGAGAATCTCCCAACTCTATCAGTTGTTTTACACCTTTAAAACGTGTGCTGGCAAAACCCAGATAACTTTTATATAATTCTGCCTCACTATAGCTTCTTTTCCAGTCAAAATAGGTTTCACTAGCTTTATATAGAACTTCTATCGCTCTTAATTTACGTTGAGCGTCGCTAAGTTCTACCTGTAATTTGCCTTCTCTTACATCAGCCATTCTTTGGTTTATAAATAAGCCTTGCCCCAATGGTACACTTATACCTAAAGCGGTAAGCCCGGCTTCAGGAGTACGGTTTTGTGGATTAAAGTATTGTCCCGAAGTATCATCAAAACCAGCCTTAATTTCTATACCATACCATGTGGGTATTTTAAAACTACTATTTAGAAGTGAGTAATATTCAGTCCCTTTAAATTCTTTTTTATTATAATCCACTTCAATTTTAGGGTCAAAACCACCACGGGCAGCCATAAGCGATGCCTGTGCATAACTAATTTCTAAGTTAGCCTGCTTAACAGCGGGGTGATACTTTTTTACATATCCTAAAAATTCACTGTAGCTTAAGTGGTCTTTATTAAAATCCTGTCCCTGTATATTTTGTATGCACAATACAAGAAACAGAATATATATATTGATAGAACGTATCATATTATTTCTTTTCCTTGCTATTAATATCATTACCATCAGGTTTGTAAAAATTTGGTGGAAAACCATTTAGGTTACGCCATATCTCATACCATATTGGTACCGTATCCAAAAGAGCGATACTTTCGGCTCCTGCACCTATGCTCAATTCTTTTGGCCATTTTTCTTCATCAGCATCAGGTGATACAAGTACTCTGTACTTACCATTCGGACTAATGAAATTTTCAATAGCCACTACCTTACCACCAAATGTTCCATAAGATAGCCCGGGCCATCCCGAGAATACAACACGCGGCCAGCCATCAAACCATACCCTTACCTTGGCCCCACGATGAACCAGTGGTAAATCTATCGGATTTACATAGGTTTCTACAGCGATGTCATAACCTGCAGGCATAATACTTACAATGGCAGTACCTTCTTTAATAGTTTCACCAATACCTGCCAGCAATGCGCGGTTTACATAGCCGCTTTGCGGTGCGGTGATATAATACAGTCCGTTTCTAATACTATAGTTTACAAACTGGTTTTGCAATTTATTAACTTGTGCCTCAGTGTCATATTGAGTACTTAGGGCTGTAAACTTGTCACTTTGCGATTTTGATATTTTCTCAGCGTACTCAGCAGTGATACGGTTTATTTCGACCTTGGCATTTATAAGTTCGTTTTTGCTGCTTAATAGTTTATTGTCCTGTGTAATTATATAGGCTTCAGCTTCCTGTAGCTTTAACCTTTTTTGCTCTACATCGGTAAGTGGTTTTAAACCTTCCTTATTAAGAGCGGTAGAACGGTCAAATTGTGTTTTTGCAATCCTTAGCTGGGTCTTTACAGCCTCAAGATCCATACTATCACTCTTAATTTTAAGGTGCGCCTGTTTGATCTTATTTTCAGCCTGTTGTAATTTCAGCTGTCTTTCTTTTGCCAGTGACTCAGTTTGCAATTCCAGAGAGTTTACTTTATTCCCGTACGAATCAAAAGCCATTTTCTTTGCATCTACCTGCTGTTTTGTGTTAGCTATAAGATTGGGGTCAAAATAGTCTTCTTTTGTTTCAGATATAAAAAGTATTGTGTCGCCTTTATTTACATAGTCGCCTTCCTGAACGAACCATTTTTCGATACGTCCGGCAATTGCATTATGAACTGTTTGCGGTCTATGATCCGGTTTAAGGGTGGTAACAGCACCACGACCGTCTATATTTTGAGTCCATGGAAGGAACAGGCATGCTAGTAAGAAGAAAAGAAAGCCGATAATAATTCTGTTTAAGAATTTATATTGTGGCCTTTTAGCAACACTGGTAAGCGATTTATATTTGCCGGGAGTGATAAGTACATGATTATCGTTAGATATATTTAGCATAATGTTACAGCTTTACGTCGTTAATAATTTTACCATCGCCTATAGCTATCATACGGTCACATTTATCTTTGTACATATTGTTTTTAGATGCAACTAAAACCGTCCAGTTGTTTTCTTCGGATAATAAAAAGTCCGTTATCTTTTGTGATGTAACATCATCCATCATACTGGTAGGCTCCTCAAGGAATAATATATTTGGTTTATGAACTATGCTGCGTGCCAGTAGTATTTTTTGTACATCTGATGCAGAAAGTTCACTACCACCGGGATGGATGTGAGTTTCGAGTCCATTAGGAAATGTTTTGATATGTTGTAACAAATCCACCTTCTCTAATGCCCATTTAAGATCTTCGTTATCAATTGCATCATTCCCAAAGAGTATATTATTACGTATGGTACCATCAAAAAGTGTTTCGCTTTGTAAAAGTGTTCCAGACTGCGCCCTGTATGTACCTTCATCAAGCCTGTTCATATAACCGTCGGTTACGTAAATGGCACCGTTTTCGGGTTCAAGGATGCCGGAAAGTAATCGAAGCAATGTGCTTTTGCCGGAACCGTTTGCGCCAGTAACCAATATTTTTTCTCCCTGGGAAATTTTGAGATCAATGTTTTTGAGTGATCTTTTTTCACTCCCCGGATACTTATATCCTAAACTTTCAGTCTCTATATTAATTCCATCCTGCGTTTTTTCTGTTGTTGTTGGAATAGCGCAAGTCTCCATATCAGTAACCTGTCCTATTTTTTCAACAGAAGTAAGAACGTCATAAAATGATTCAAGTCCGAAAATTACTTTTTCTACCGAATTGATAAGTAATACAATAACGATTTCTGCGGCAACAAACTGACCAATGTTCATTTGATGGTTTATTACAAGAAAGCCACCTATTGATAAAAGTGCTGCGGTAACAACCACTTTGAAAATTACAAGCTGTATGTACTGCTTTCTCATAACTCCAAAGTGTTTTTCGCGAAACTCTACATATTCGCTAACATATTTATCGTTTCTGTCCAAGGCATATTCAAACTCCTTTTTTTTACGAAAGCTGTCGCGGTTACGTGCTATTTCCTGCAACCAGGCTGCCACTTTATATTTGAATTTAGATTCTTTTAAGCTGGTTTCTAAACCATCTTTGTAGGAAAATTTAAAGATGATATACAGGATAGCGATAAACAGCAATCCTATAATCATAAAGAAGGAATGGTATAAAGCGAGTAAAATGATACCGAAACTAATTTGAAGAAAAGCTGTCGAAAAATCGAGTAGAAGCTTAGCAGTTCCTTTTTGAACCATAAGTGTGTCAAAAAACCTGTTTGCTTTTTCCGGTGCATAATTAGAATGCATTTCCTTAAATTTTATTAAGGGCATTCGATAGGCAAATTCAAAAGACGACCGCACAAAAATGCGTTGTTGAAGATTTTCTACGATACGCAACTGCATGATGCTTAATATACCTGAAAAACCCACCGCAAGTGTTACAAGAATTACAAGTATAATCCAGGATATGCTTAGCTGGCCACTTTGAATAAAGTTAATAATAGCCTGGACTCCCAGGGGCAGTGATAAATTCACTAAGCCGGCAAACGCAGCGTAAAATAATATCTGATACACATCGCGCTTGTCTAGCTTAAGTAAATTATAAAAACGTTTAAAAGGCGTCATAATTTATATAAGTACAAAATTAATAGAATAGGGGTTGGGCAATGCTCCCACATACGATACTAAGATAATTACTATCCTATTTAGTACCACATAGCTTTTTGGAATACCTATAATTTAATTTCCGGAGGCGGTAAATGTATCTTGCTGTTAAAGCCCGCTATTAAAACTGAATTAATAATAAAGGCCTTATCTTTTGAAGTTATATTAATGTGATTGTCTGTAACAGAGAAATGCCCGGGAACTATATAGTCAATCAGGAGTAATCCTCTATCTGCTTTTTCCGATTTGGTTTTAGCATCATATTCTTCTAATTCTTCGGGGCAGCCATCACATTTAAATATTTTTTTAAAAATGTCACCTACAATGCCAGCAGTAGTGTTCTGTTGAATATTTTGCGTAAGCAGTTCATTAAAAGTACCTGACGCATTGACACTACTAATTAAAAAATAGCCAATAAGGAGCACCTCCAGGCACCTACTTAAATAGCTATTTTTTATATTTTGGATCACAATAGCTGAAATTCAAATTTTATGCCAAAAAAACGATTTTTATATTAAATTAATGGTTTTTAATACTGATATTATTCAATATTAAAGGTTTTAATGATTAAAATTAAATTTTCTAATCTTTGATATGACGGATGTATATTTATTTACTATTTAATTAATACATCAGCAATTCGCCTTTATCGTTCAAATTCAAGGGTATATGTAAAGCTATCTGCCCTGTAGTATCCTATATTCCATTCGAGAGGCCTTCCACCCGGATCGTAAACAAAACGCTTCCGTCTTAATAAAGGTTCTCCAACTTTAACCTGAAGTTTTTCTGCCAGTTCCTGAGTGGCACTGACAGCACTAATTTCTTCCTTAGATACTTTTGCGACAGAATTATAATCATTTTCCAGGATTTCATATAAGGGACGTGAAAAATCCTCCTGACCCGTAAGTCCTATTCGCGGATTAAAATATGAGATGAACAGTACAAATGGCTGCTCTTCACTACCTCTTATTCGTTCCAGCCTAAGCAATTTTGTATTATCTTTTATATCAAAATACTGCAATAATTCTTCATCGGGAAGCGCCCAGCTTATATTCTGGTCAAAAAGTTTTATTTTTATTCCAAGGGTTTTCATTTCCTGCGAAAAGCTTGGCCAATTAGACGCTCTTGAAGTAATGCCCAATTTCTTTACAAATGTACCAACCCTTTTTTTACGGATTAGCAAACCTTCATATACCAGTTTATTTATCGATTGGCGTAACGTATTTCTGGAAATACCCAATTGTTTTGAAAGATCCATCTCATTGGGAAGTTTTTCGCCACTTTGGTATTTCTCGTTTTTTATTGCTTCCCTGATTTGTTCTTCAATCTGGAAGTGTAAGGGTATATGGCTTTTGTGGTCTAATTTAATTTTCATTATAAGAATTCATTATAAAACACCGCACATAATTGTACACGTTTTAATTGAGGTTTTACTTCCCTTTGAAGCACTTGATATCTGATACAATGTACAAAGCTAGTTTTTTTACTGATAAATGTTTAAACATATTTTGTGATGTTAATTCAATTACTTTTCTTTGTAATAGTTAATATGTATATACATATGAACATATAAAATTTTATTCTACTACCATGGCATTATATTTTTTAGGTATCGATATCGGTGGATCGCATTTATCAGGTGCGGTTGTGCAATCTTCAGACATGTCTTTAGTGAATGGGTCATATACCAGTATTCCTGTCACTTCGTCATTGGCAGCGGGCGACTTTGTCGATAGTCTCGATATACTTATTAGAAAAGTAATTCAAAATTCGAAATTAACGGTAGAAGAGCTTAGTGCTATTGGCATTGCGATACCCGGGCCTTTTGATTACCAGCGCGGAATTTCTAAGATTTATGGTGTTCAGAAATATGATTCACTTTTTGGTTTGAATATTACCGCAGCTGTAAACAAAATGGTTGACTGTCCGGTATATTTTATTAATGATGCAGAAAGTTTTGCCATAGGCGAATATTATGCAGGTGCAGCAAAGGATAGTACTAAAAGCATAATTTTTACTTTGGGTACGGGTTTTGGCAGTACATTTTTAGACGCCGGAATAGTACAAAAAGATAAAGCTGATGGAGTTCCTGAAAATGGATACTTATACAATGTTGCATTTAGAAACGGAATAGCTGACGATTATTTTTCTACCCGATGGTTTGTTCAGCAATGGCAAGAACTTGGACGTGAGAATGTGATAAGCGTTAAAGAAATAGCTTCTCTTGCAGAAAAGCAGGATCCTGATGCCTTAAGCTTATTTACAATTTTTGCAGACAATTTTATCGATTTTATTTCGCCCTGGATACAATCGTATAAGCCACAGCGTCTTGTATTTGGCGGAGGTATTGCAGAAGCAGCTCATTTATTTAAAGATAGAATTGCATCATCTTTTTCTAAATTCCCGAATTTAGAAGTTAGTATTTGCCAATTATGGGATAAGGCAGCTATAATAGGTGCAGCCCATTACGCACAGGAGAAGTCAAAAAATGCAACACAACAGGATATTATATTTCGAAAAACAGAGCAATTTCTTGCTCCTGTAAAGAGAGATAGTAATGAAGAAAATAACTATGATGCATATCCATCATTCCCAATTGGCGATGGTAAAATACAGTTGGGAGCAGCGGCTCTTGCACAATGGATATCAGTACATAAAAACATAGTTATAGATGGATACATTGGTGTGTTTTGGGATACTGTAGTAGAAAGTCTGGATGCCGAATTATTAAAATTAGGTATTAGAGCGCGTTGGTTTCACACCGAAGCGGCAATGAAGACAGAGGAAGAACTAGATACTATGCTAGAACCATATCTTGGTGGTGACGATCCGCTTTTTGGTAAGATTACCGATAAACATTTATCAGACTGGTTTGATCGGGAGAAACTATATCATATACAACCGGACCCATCCGCAGATGTAAATATTTTAATTGGCCCTGGAGCGGCTTTAGGAAACTGGAATGCACCACTGGTCTATTTCGATTTGCCGAAGAACGAACTGCAGTTCAGGGCGCGAGCTGGTAAGGCAAACAACTTAGGTGTAACAATCATAAATGATAGTCGCCGAACCTATAAGAGATTCTTTTTTATTGATTGGGTCGTGCTTAACAGGCATAAAAAAGAAATACTGCCTGATATTGCAATTATGGTTGATGAGCAGCGTCCTGATAATTACCTTTTCAT
Source organism: Flavobacterium psychrophilum (assembly GCA_001708385.1). Taxonomy (NCBI): domain Bacteria; kingdom Pseudomonadati; phylum Bacteroidota; class Flavobacteriia; order Flavobacteriales; family Flavobacteriaceae; genus Flavobacterium; species Flavobacterium psychrophilum. The sequence continues at coordinate 3,893,093 of CP012388.1, forward strand.
GACGGGTAATGATCTTAGGGATGGATTATCGTCAATGGCTAAAAATGTTTTTAGGGCAAGGCCTTGGTTTGAACCGGGAGCTTGGGGAGGCAGCTGGATGATGCATCATCTGGAAGGAATTAATAAAGATGTTAGCAATCTTGCATGGTCTTTTGAACTTATGGTATTAGAGAACGGCCTTCTACTGGAAAGCGATGGATATCAGCTCGAAGTATCTTTTGATACACTTATGTTTAATAGTTATCAGGATGTTTTAGGCGATTGCGCAGAAATTTTTAAGTATGATTTCCCTATACGTTTTGATTTTTTAGATACTTTCGATGGTGGCAATCTTTCTATTCAGTGCCATCCGAGTCCAAAATATATCAAGGAACATTTTGGTATGCCTTTTACACAGGATGAGACCTATTATATACTGGATTGTAAAGAAGACCCTGTTGTTTATTTAGGATTTCAGGAAGGTGTAGAGCCGAAAGAATTTCATGATGCCCTTGTTTACAGTCAGGAGCATGTAGAAAAACTTAATGTAGAAAAGTACATACAAAAGTTTACGGCGAAAAAGCATGATCTCTTTCTAATACCTAATGGCACAATACATGCATCGGGTAGTAATAATATGGTGCTCGAAATTAGCGCTGCTCCATATATATTCACGTTTAAAATGTACGACTGGCTTCGTCTGGATCTTGATGGAAAGCCGCGACCAATTAATATTGAGCGCGGAATGGAAAATCTAAATTTTTCAAGAAGTGGCGATAAAGTAGTTCCTGAACTTATATCAGTTCCTTCTTTGCTGACTGAAAACAGTGATTACAGTTTAGAACATTTGCCAACGCATGCAGAACATTTTTACGACATACACAGGTACAGCATAAATACACATGTACAAGTACAAACCGACAATAAATGCCATGTATGGATGGTTGTAGAAGGGCAATCGGTAAGGGTTGAAACCGAAGGCGGTATAAGCCAGGTATACAATTACGCTGAAACCTTCGTTATACCGGCAGCAGCAGGAAGCTACACTATTTACAATGATAGATTTGATACGACTGTCAAATTGGTTATGTCTTTTGTAAAGTCAGACGTTACTATATAAATATCGGCATATTGCTTTAGTAAAGAACTGTTTATTATTATGATTTAAACTATTTATATTTAGATATGAAAAATATTATTATACAACTATTTATCCTGACTGCTATTTGTTTAGCGCCTGATAAAGCCATGAGTCAGAAATCCACTAAGAAATTATCCGATTATGTAGATCCTAATATAGGCACTGCGCACAGCCGCTGGTTTTTTTACACTCCGGGTGCTGTACCATTTGGGCTTGCAAAACTAGGGCCGTCAACAAACGCTCATCTGGGTAATGCCCAGGGTTGGGAAGCAACAGGGTATGATGACAGGGATACATCTATAGAGGGGTTTGCCTGTCTGCACGAATTTCAGGTAGGGGGTATAGTGCTTGCACCTTCTGTAGGAAAGCTACAGACAATACCCGGCAGCCTCGACAATCCAGATGAGGGCTATCGTTCAAGGTTTGATCGCAAGGATGAATTTGCTACAGCGGGTTACTACTCGGTGAAATTAAAAGACTATAATGTAAAGGCAGAACTGACGGCCACTAAGAGAGTAGGGTTTCAGCGATATACGTTTCCTAAATCATCGCAATCAAACATCATTTTTGATATTGGTAACAGGCAGGGTGAAAGTGGTGCTGTAAAAGAAGCTAAAGTTACGATATCTGCAGATGGCAGGATAGAAGGATATGTTATTACAATTCCCGAATATGTAAAGAAATATCAGGCAGGTGCCGATGTAGCGATGTATTTTTCAGCCGTTTTAGATAAAAAGCCGGCAGCATTTGGTACATTCAATAAAAAAGGAACCCAGGCAAATAGTAAAGAAATGACTGGGGAAGGGGCAGGTGTATACCTGACTTTTGATACTAAAGAAAATGAAACAATTACGGTAAAAGTTGGGTTATCCTATACTTCTGTTGCCAATGCCCGCCTTAATCTTGATACTGAGGCAAAGGACCTGAATTTTGACAAGGCCAGAAAGCAGAGCCTCACAACCTGGAATGATTACTTAGGCAGGATAACAGTAGAAGGTAAAAATGAAAACGATAAGACAAAGTTTTATACCGGACTTTATCACGCTTTATTAGGGCGTGGACTTGGAAGTGATGTAAACGGTGCCTATCCTATGAATAATGGTAAAGTTGGTCAGATACCTTTGGATGCTAAAGGCCAGCCAAAATACAATTACTATAACACCGACGCTATTTGGGGTGGTTTCTGGAACCTTACCCAATTGTGGGCATTAGCATATCCTGAATATTATGCTGACTGGATACAGGGACAGTTGCTTGTTTATAAAGATGCAGGATGGCTTGGCGATGGTATTGCTAATAGTAAATATGTATCAGGTGTGGGTACTAACTTTACGGGTCTTGTTATAGCATCGGCTTATAATAGCGGGATTACAAATTTTGATGTAGAAAAAGGATATGAAGCTGCTTTAAAAAACGAACTCGAATGGAGGGGAAGAATAGAAGGTGCCGGAAAAATGGACGTTAAGCAATTTGTTGATCGCGGTTATGTACCACAACTTGATAATATTGGTTACGACACTAATGGAGAAGGTTCGGGATTCTCGGCTTCCCATACATTAGAGTATTCGTATAGTGCCTATGCTGTAGCGCAATTTGCTAAAGCATTAGGTAAAACTCAGGACTATGAAAAACTCATGAAACTAGCCGATGGATGGAAATTGATTTTTGATAAAGAAACAATGTTCATAAGGCCTAAATATGCTAACGGTAAATTTGTAGATAATTTTGATGCGTCGCAGCCCTGGAGGGGTTTCCAGGAAGGTAATGCATGGCAGTATACATTCTATGTTCCTCATAATGTGGACGAGCTGGTTGCTACTTTGGGAAAAGACACTTTCAATGATAGGCTGGACAACATCTTTGTAAAATCTCAGAAAAATGTTTTTGGTGGGGGAACCACAATTGACGCTTTTGCCGGATTGTCCGGGTTTTATAATCATGGCAATCAGCCTAACCTGCATATTTCCTGGTTGTTTAACTTTTCTGGCAAACCTTATCTTACCCAAAAATGGGTGCATGCAATCTGTGACGAATTTTATGGTACAGAAGGAATTCACGGATATGGCTATGGTCAGGATGAAGACCAGGGACAGCTGGGTGCTTGGTATGTTATGTCTTCAATTGGATTATTTGATGTTAAAGGACTGACAGATATAAATCCATCGTTCCAGATAGGAAGCCCTCTATTTGATAAAGTGACGATTAAACAATCGGGTAAATCAGGAAATAAAAACTTTGTTATTGATGTAAAGAACAATTCCAAAAGCAATGTATACCTACAGGAAGTAAAGCTGGATAATAGAAATTTAGAAAAGCTTTCAATCGACCTGAAAGATATAAGAAAAGGTGGTACATTAAAAATGAAGGTTGACGCTAAACCTGTAGATACCTGGAATAACTAATAAAGTATTATCATGCAGAATCAAAAATCTATTTACAATAAACTGTTTCCTGTATTATTGGGCTTTTTTATAATGGGTTTTTGCGACCTTGTAGGGATATCGGTAACCTATGCAAAATTGCAGTTTAACTGGTCGGAAACAAAGGCGGGTTTTTTACCTTCGCTGGTGTTCCTGTGGTTTTTGTTACTATCTGTTCCTGCTGCTTTGGCTATGAATAAGTTTGGTCGGAAAAAACTGGTTTTAGCGGGATTATTTATTACCCTGATTGCAGTGTTTATTCCGGTGGTGTCGTTTACTGAAACTACGTGTTATATAACATTTATATTATTGGGAATAGGAAATACCGTACTTCAGGTAGCTCTAAATCCGTTACTTACCAATATAGTTAATGATAAGGTTACGAGTTACATTACCCTTGGGCAGTTTATAAAGGCAATCTCATCTTTTACAGGGCCAATAATAGTGGGGTATTTTTCGGTTCAGTTTGGCTCTTGGGAAAAAAGCTTTTACGCATATGCTGCAATAACATCTTTATCACTGATATGGTTATTCTTTACAAAAATAAAAGAAAACACAACAAGACAAGAAACGGCAAGTCTTACTAAAACCTTTGGTTTGCTTAAAGATAGTACCATCCTGTTATGTTTTATTGGTATTTTATGTGTCGTAGGGCTTGATGTGGGGATGAATATGGTTACCCCAAAATTATTAATGGAAAGAGTAGGGTTAGAGAAAGAGGCGGCCACATACGGATCAAGTTATTATTTTGCAGCCCGCACCATTGGTACTGCATTTGGAATAATAATGTTAAGCAGGTTTTCTGAAAAGCTTTTCTTCAAGATATGCATGCTCGTTGTGCTGCTTATGCTTGGTGGTTTATTGTTTGTGAATGATCAGACATTACTACTAACGCTTGTGTGTATTATAGCCTTTGCATCGTCAAGTATCTTTGCGATAATTTATACGATAGCAATCAGATTCAGGCCTTTGCAAACAAATGAGATATCGGGTCTTATGATTACAGGGGTTGCAGGGGGCGCTATATTTCCACCACTTATGGGACTGGCTACAGAAACTCTGGGTTCGCAACAAGGTTCAGTAATGATACTATTGTTATGCGCACTTTATTTGGCAATCTGCTCCTTTAGACTAAGTGTCCCATCTGCCGCGAATCTCAACGATAAAACTGATAGTTCCGCCTAATAATCAGAAGTACATATTTATACAGAATCCAGGCGCTTTATGCGCCTTTTTTCTTTAGGCAGCGTCCTCTTGGGGCATCGCCTTCATGAAGCACAATATCGGAGTGCAGAAACTGTGCCGCTGCTGCTGAATCTTTTACTTTAATGGCACTGCGTTCTAACATTTCTGATTCAAATTCATTTAGTACACTGTCTCTCAATCCTGCTGTCCTCCATTGGGAAGATCTGCATCCTTTTGCTATTCCGCGTGCTAATGTAAGTGCATCTAATAGTGCCTGATTGGCTCCCTGTCCTTTAAACGGACTCATAGGATGTGCTGCATCGCCTATTAGTGTCACCCGATTACTCTTCTTCAGAAATTCTGAATCGAGTAATTCACGATCATATACCGGATAGCCCGAAATTTGGACTTCGGGAGTAGCTGCTAAAATCTGAGGAATAGGGTCGTGCCACTGTGTCCTGCGACACGCTTCTTCTTTTAGTGCTTTTGCTCCAAGTGCACTTAAGGCTTTGGCTTCTTCTTCCGGCATAGGAAAACTGAGCTGCCACATTACAGAGTCTGTTGTGAAAGGCATCATATAGATACGCTCATTCCCGTTGGCAGTCTGAAATACAGTTGCCGAATCCAGTAAATGACTGCTAGGGTCTTCCAGAGCATTTAGCGGACAAATACCTAATATTACGATGCAGTCGAGGTAACGTAGTGGCGTAATATTGTCACCGATAACTAATTTGCGTACGGTACTGCGAATACCATCGGCACCAACCACAAGATCTGCCTTGTAGTTCTTCCTTTCTCCGTTTACGTGAAAAGTAAGATTGACGCCTTCATCTTCAGATTCTTTAAAATCAATTAACTGGTGTCCCCAATGTATTGCATCATGTCCGCCAAGTTGCTCAAGCAATGCTAAACGTAACGATTGCCTGGCAATATGTATGTTTGAACGTTTTTGAGATTCTTTCGTGTCGGGTTGCACCCATTTTCTGTTTCCCCATTCCCCTATAACTTTTCCTTCCGGAGTATGAACAACATGTTTTGTTGAAATCACGCCTTCTTTTAATGAAAAAATCCCGAACCCCTCCATTGCTTTACTGGCTTGTTGCAAAGTTAGTCCGTAACCCTGAGAACGTGCATCAAAATGGCTGTCACGCTCGTATAAGGTAAAAGGAATTCCTCTATGTAAACACGCTACAGCCAAAGCCACGCCGCCTATGCCACCGCCAATAATAGCAACGTGTGGGTAATTTTCTTCATTTGCTATTGGATTGTCGATAGAAGGAAGCAACCCCGATCCTGAACAGGTTAAGCAGGAATATAAATGCCCTTTCGGGCGAACGGGAGCCACACCTTCATTTGTTTTTTCGAAATTATCCAGCTCCATTTGATAGTGGAGCTTTGCTTTCTTGCTAAGTCCCCGGCTTTTTTTGCCGCGTCCCTTGCAGTCAATACAAACAGTCCAGTGTACCCCTTCATTTTCCATTCTATTCACGTCCTCTTTTATTTACTTTTTATAATCGCTAACGATTACCATGCAATTGGCCTGTAATCTTTCAGGAATTTTCCACACCAGTGTTTTCCTGTATTTATTCCATCAAACAGTGGATCCATAACCCTCGCAGCACCGTCAACAATATCTAATGGGGGTTGAAAATCTTCTTCCTCTTGTTTTCTTTTTGCTAATTCAGCAGGATCTTCATCCGTAACCCAGCCGGTATCTACAGCATTCATATAAATACCATCTTTAGCTAAAGTAGCGGCTGCTGTATGAGTTAGCATATTTAATGCTGCCTTTGCCATATTAGTATGAGGGTGGCGGTCGTCTTTAAATCCGTAGTAAAATTTGCCTTCCATAGCAGAAACATTTATAATATGTTTTTGCCCAGTATTATCTTTCTTCATTACTTCTGCAAGACGATTACATAGTACGAAGGGAGCAACAGAATTTACCAATTGCACTTCTATCATTTCGGTAGTTTCAATCTGGCCTAATTTTAAACGCCAGCTGTTTGTCTTACGTAAATCAATCTGTTGAAGATCGGCATCCAGTTCTCCTTCCGGGAAAACTTCGTTTGTTACCAGCGTATTATCAAATGAGTAGGGAATTTGCGATAGTTTAGCAGACGCCCTTAATCCGATACCCGGTTCGGGTCCGTGCCACGTTACCGGCATATTTTGATTAGACG